>JAHEBB010000001.1 GCA_024642575.1 Trueperaceae bacterium
CTAAAGGACTTACAGGTGTTGCAATAAGCGCTTCCATCGTGCCAAGTTCTCGCTCTCTAACAATAGCGAGGGCAGTGAGCAAGCAGGCAACTATGGTCAAAATAAGACCGATGAGTCCAGGGACCATGTAAACAGCGGTGCGGTTATCTGGGTTATAAAGAAGCTCTATGGTTGGTTTAACAGGTGGGGTAAAGCCTGACCCTGTAAGGGAACGACCTGCAACCAGTTTGCTGCTTAAATCTTGTACAGCGGCATTGGTTGCCGCCCGAATCTGAGCTGAAAGGCTAGGGTCAGAGCCATCGACATAAAGTTTAAAAGGCACAGAATCACCTTTTCGGGCAGCACCTAGTGCGCCTGCAGGTATATCAAGAATAGCTCTAACGCTCGCACTATTCATCAAGCTTTGCCCTTCAGCAAAACTACTTACAGAAATAGGCTTAAAGCGCTCTTCATCGCTAAAGGCTTTGATCATGGCTTCACTAATGCGGTCTTGCGACTCATCTAAAACGGCTAGGCGGATGTTTTTGACCGAGGTATTAAGGGCAAAGCCAAAGAGTAGCAGAAGTGCAAGAGGGAAAATAATGATAAGAGGGGGTAAAATGGGGTCGCGGCGAATTTGAAAGAGTTCTTTGCGGGCAACTGCGGCTACTTGCATGACTAGGCTAGCGCGAAAAGGTTTAGGAAAACTCATAAACTTGCCTCTTTTAAACTTCCGCCTGAAGCCAGATGTACAAAGCTATCTTCTAAACTTGGCATAACAGGCTCGAGCTGCTTACCTTCAAGCTCAGTTTCGTGCAGGGGGCTTAGACTGCTTAAGCGCACACTGTTACTACTAATCCAGGCATCGCGAACATCGTCAAGTTGCCTTGCTGCCTTAAGACCTTCAGAAAGATTGTCAGGCTCGAGCCGATAAAAATAGCCAGGGGTGGCTCTCCGTAGCGATTCAGGTGTTCCCTGAGCCAGCACCTTGCCACTGGCAATCATCGCAAGCTGATGACAACGCTCAGCTTCTTCCATGTAATGGGTACTTACAAAGACCGTCACGCCTTCTAAGCTTAGAGAATAAATTAAATCCCAAAGTTCTCGGCGACCAATAGGGTCAACATTGGCAGTAGGTTCATCTAAAAAGATAAGGCTGGGGTGGTGAACCATAGCGGTACCTAAAAGAAGGCGTTGCCGCCAGCCTCCAGAAAGCTGGCCTGCTAGTACCTTGCGGTGTTCAGTTAAAGAAAAACGCTCGAGCACGTCTTCCACGGCAGCTTTTATTTCGCTTCTAGGCAGGTAAATCGAAGCCTTAAAGCGAAGATTTTCCTCAAGGCTTAAGTCATGGTAAACACTAGCTGCCTGATTGGCATACCCTATGGAAGCTTTCACGCTATCTGGTTCTTTAAGAGATATGCCAGCCACTGTTGCCGTGCCGCTGCTGGGTTTGGTTACGCCGCAAAGCATACGAATAGTCGTGGTTTTGCCCGCACCATTAGGCCCTAAAAAACCAAAAACAATGCCCTTGGGCACGTTAAGGTTGAGCTTGTCCACTACAGGAATCTGCTGCCGACCTATGCGGTAGTTTTTGCTTAAATTCTGAGTTTCAATAGCATTCATCTTTAACTCCTTGAAGCATGTAAGCACTTACTTGCATTATGAAGAGCGTCTGGAGACAAGTCAAGGGCGCAGAGCATTAGAGATGATAAAAAGCTCGGGGCAGCAAAAAAAGAGGCATCCTTATTTCTAAAGATGCCTCTAAGATAAAGCAATTAGCGAACCAGGCGCATCGCCAAGGGTTTAGACCCAAAAGAGATTTAAGTGAGTTGTGCCCAGTCTTTGCCAAGTGAATCAAACCGTCTATGCAATTCAGCCACAACGCTTTCTGGTATGGGTAAGGCTTGACTCACCATATCAATATTGGCTTTGACGTATTTTGGGGTTTTGGTGCCGACAATGGCTACATCTACAGCGTCATGGGCAAAGGTAAAGCCTAAAGCCAATAAAATGCGGTCGGCTGGCTCATTTTCAATAGGGCCAAGGGCACGCAGTTTTTGGGCGCGTTCAAAATAACCATCAGCATAGCCACTTGGACTGCTAGCCGCACCCCAGGCACTATTGGCAATCGGGCGTTTGATAATAAGCCCCATGTTTTTTTCTTTAATTTTGTCAAACAGGCTGTGCCTGGCTTTTTGCTCAACCAGATTAAAGCTGGTTTGTAGCGTATCAAATACGCCACTGTTTACCGCCCAAACCGCTGCGTCATTGTCACCACTGTAGCCAATGTAGCGTATTTTGCCTTCTTGCTGAGCTTTTTGTAAGGCTTTTATGGCTTCGCCTTTTTCCAGAACCTCGAGGCTACAGGAGTGTAACTGCACCAAATCAAGATAGTCTGTTTTCATTCGTTTTAAACTGCGGTCGATGCTGTCGCTTATGGTTTTTGCCGTCCAGGGTTCGCCTTCGTAGCCACCTGCAATGTGACCTGCTTTGGTAGCTAGATAATACTCATTGCGTCTATGAGCAACCGTTTGACCGACAAATTCCTCACTTACGTTATAACAGGCTGCGGTATCTAAAAAGTTAATACCTAAATCTAAGGCATTGTTAAGAACTTCGGCAGCTCGAGCCGTATCTATACCCCCATAACCAATTTCGGAAAGCCCTGCGCCAAGACGAGACACTAACATATCTGTTTTTCCTAATTGTCTTTTTTCCATGTTTGAGCATACCTTAAGGTTTATAGAGCTCTTTGCAATGTAGCTGTCAATCCTTGTTACCGAAGTAAAAGCTTATGTTTCAAGCGAGGCATATGACAGTAGCTGAGACCAGTGTTAATGTATAAAATTTCGCATTTCCGATTTAAAACATCCTAAAAAACGATTCATTTCATTTTGTAAAAGAAGTGTAACAAAGCTGGTTTAAGCTCGGCTCATGATTATTTCATCTCTTGCGTTCTGAAAAATCAAAATTGAAGGTATTGAAAGGAATTTTTATGAAACGATGGGTCACCTTGCTGGTTTTTGTTTGTTTCTATGCCAATGCCCAGCAATCTCCCCTCGAGCTTAAGCTCGAGCGCTTTGTCATTACACAAGTTGAGCAAGAGGGTGAAATGACAGAGTTAAGAGCAGCAGCTTTTGAATCACGTCCTGGGGACATGATTGAAGAAGTGCTCACAGCTACTAACCTTACGGATAACGCCTTAGCGGGTGTCACGCTTGAAATACCTGTGCCTATAGGTAGCAGCTATATCGCTGATAGTGCCAGCGTACTTGAGAGTGGTGGCGAGACGATTGTTGCCCAGTTCAGTTTTGACAACGGCTCGAGCTTTGGATTTGCGCCGCTTTATAAAACCATTACGGTGGTTGAAGACGGTAAGGAGGTAACAAAAGAGGTCATAGTTGACCCAAGTGAGTACACCCATGTTCGCTGGCTTTTGCCGAGTTTTAGTGCGAATGCAGAACTTACAGCCCAATTTCGCGCTGTAGTCCGTTAGGTTTTCCCATACTCTTTTTATTCCGGAGGCATACTTTACATGTTGCATTTTAATAAAGGCCTGTTGGTTCTATTTGCGCTGCTGCTCAGTTTTGCATTAGCAGTAGGTACACCAGCGGGTGAAGAAATTACCAACCAGGCGACGGCTAAATATACCGATTCTGGTGGTCAACAACAAACCACAAACTCAAACCAAGTTATTACGGTTGTTAAACAAATTTTTGGTATTAACATCGTAGCTAACGGTACAACCACTGTGCCTGGTCAAAGCCAGGACAGCACGCCAGGTAGCACCGTTTACTATCCTTATACCTTAACCAATACGGGTAACGGCATTGATAGCTTTACCCTTAGTTCAGTCATTGATACCGATGAAACCAGTGATAATGGCAGTATCAGTACCCCTGTTTTTTATCTTGACCGTGATGGGGATGGGGTCGTTGATGCAGGTGAAAGTCAGATAACAAGCGTTGCTGATTTGGCAGCTGACGCTTCGGTAAAACTCATTATGGCCTACCGTTTACCTACCGGTGCTGATTCTGCCGATGAGGTTATTGCAACCCTTAAAGGCGTGAGTGTCAATGATCCAGCGGGTAGCCCAGCTAGCGATGAAAACAACTACCATTTGACCACAGTGGTTCAAGATGCCACGATTGTTGTTTCAAAGGCAGCCAGCGTGTCTGAGGTAGAACCTGGCGATACCATTACTTATACGATTACAGCAACCAATACGGGCTCAAAAAATGCTACCACTGTAACCCTTACTGACGCTGCACCAACAGGTACCACTATGGTCTCAGCTTCAGTGACGACGATTCCTAGTGGTAATGCTGCTGATACCAGTGTGCCAGTTGGCATTTTCGCAACAGTTATTCCTGGACAGACGGTACAAATGAGCTTTAGTGTTACCGTAGATGCAGGCACGCTCCCCGGTAATATTGATAATAGTGCCAGTGTCAGTTTTGTCGATAGTACCTCGAGCACCAAAACCGTTACCACCAATACAACCACGACCCAAGTCCTAGCCAGTTACGATACTGCTGTTGGCCCTAAAGATGATCCTTTGGATGGTTTAGCTGGCGATAGCGCTACACCCGTGTCTTATACCAGCGCAGAAGGCTACACCATTACCGCTGCCGATGATGATGACGAGCAAACAGTTGCTGAAGTCGATGCAGGCGACAGCATAAGTTTTGTCAACTCGGTTAAGAACCTTGGTACAGCAACCGATACCTTCAATTTTACGCTTGATAATACGGCTTTAAACCTTTCCTCAGGTTTTTCTGTAGTCATTACCCGTCTTGATGGTACACCTTTGCCTGATTCTGATGGTGACGGTAACCCAGATAGTGGTCCTTTGGCCAGAACAGCTGAGTTCGATTTTGTCGTCAAGGTTTTCTTGCCCGCTTCTCAAGATGACAGCGATGGTGCCACCACGGTGCATAGTGTCGTGCTAACGGCAACCTCAAAACAAGACAATACGCAAACGGATACGACCACCAATACCATTACCGATGTTAAAGGCCCTGGGGTTGATTTTGGTAACAATACCGACACCGATGTCGATGGTGCCGATGATGACACCGTAGATAGCGCATTAGCCGTCACCAAAACCCAAAACCCTGGCACCAAAGCGGTATTCCCCATGGATGTTGTTAATACAGGTAGCCGTTTAGATAGCTATGATTTAAGTGGTAGCGTGAGCTTTAGCAGTACTACAGGCGCTACTTTGGCAGTAGCTGTGTTTTATTACCGTGATAGTGCTGATACTAATGGTGATGGTACCTTAAGCAGTGCTGAAATTGCTGCGGCTACGCCCATAACCAATACGGGGCTTATTGATCCAGATGTTGATGCTGAAAAAACGGTGTTTGCGGTGGTTTCTATTCCGGCAACGGCGACACCCCAAACCGTAACCCTAAGTCAATCAGCTAGCTCACCCTTAACAGGGGTTAGTATGGCCTTTAACCTTGACAGGGTAACGGTAAATGCAGTTAGAGATTTTAGCTTTAACCCTGATCGTAACGGTACGATTCCAAGCCCAGGTACGATTATTTATCAGCATAGCGTTACTAATAACGGTAACTTAAACATTAGCGATTTAGATATTACTGAGTTAGCAAGTGGTAACACAACAGGTTGGACCTATCTGTACTCTTATAACGGCACAACCTATTTCCCAGCTGCTAGCATGCCGGCACCTACGGCAATTACCCCAGGCTCGAGCCAGACCATCTTTATTAAGGTCAATGCGCCGGCTGGTGTACCACGTAATGCAAACAATATTGTCACTGTGACTGCCGCTCCTACCTGGGGTAGTGAAGGTAGTTCTTCAGGTAGTGACGGTGTTACCGATACCACAACAGTTATTAGCGGTGAATTGACCGTTGTAAAAGAGTGGAGTGCTGATGGTGGCACAAATTGGTTTAAAGGCGATGGTACCGATGGTTCTACCCCACCAGAGGTAGCCCCAAGCGGTGACATCTTGTACCGTATGCGCATAACTAATATTGGTACGGCCAATGTCACAGCTACCTATTTGCTTGACTCAGTACCTACCTTTACTGACTATGTAACAGGTTCAGCCAAGTTTCAGACAACGCCGGGTGTTAGTGATAGCATACGCTGCTCAAACAATGGTGGCTCAACGTTTATCGTGATTTGTCCTGTAGCCTCGGGCTCGAGCCCCTTTAATGTTGATACAGCTGTTGACGCAGTTCGTTTCTACATCGATAGTCTTAACCCAGGTGCAACCGTAGAAGTTCGTTTTACTGTCCGTATTCAATAAATGACTGTGGCCCCTTAACGGGGGCCACCTCTCCTATTTTATGAACCCCATGAAACTATTAAGCATCTTACTTATTTTTTTTCACTCAGCCTTGGCGCTTACACCTGCTGGCACCCTTATTCGCAATCAGGCCAGTGCTAGTTTTCAAGGGGAAACCTATTTATCAAATGAAGTCGGAACCAAGGTCAGAGCGCTTTGTGTGCCGCAACTTGGCCCCAATGGCAGTGTTGCTAAGCCTGGACAGCAAGTAACCAGTCGCCAGGGCGAATTTATTTATCTTTCTTATTTGATGCAAAATGTCGGCAATGCCAGCTTTGATTTTCGCCTGGGCTGGGCGCAAGATGTTAGCTCGAGCTGGACACCTGAAACGGTTCGTTTCTTTGCCGATACGAATGCCAACGGACAGCTTGATGAAGCTGAACCCGTGCTAAAAAGCCTGAATCTTGCCAGAAATAAATCCCAGCCGCTGATTATGGAGTTAAAACTGCCCCCAGATGCACTTGGTCAAAGTTATATTACGCCAACCTTGCAGTGCTCAACAGGTGAACTTGACAGTGATAACTATGCCCTTATTCGAGTGACTCAGGGGCCAGCTTTACAACTTATTAAGTCTGTATCGCAGCAAACTGCAAAACCAGGAGAGAGCCTCGAGTTTGGTTTACAACTGGTTAATAAGGGCGGCTCGAGCGCTAGTGGCGAAGTTATTTTAACGGATCTTTTTGATACCCCTGAGCTGATGGGTTTGCGTTTTGAAACGGGCTCAGCTAAGGCTAGTACAGGAAAGCTCGAGTATTTTGATGGCCTGAACTGGCAAGAGACCGAACCTGAAAGTGTCAAAGGTATTCGCCTGATTATTACAGATTTAACCGTTGAAGAAGTCGCCCAATTAGGCTATAAAATGCAGGTTCTGGCTACAGCACAAGCGGGCAAGCGCCGTAATTCTGCGCTTGCGGAAGGACCAGGCGGGCCAGCCGAGGCTGCTGTAGAATTTGAGCTTATTGCCCATTATGAGCACCATCTGGGGCCAATCAATAACGCTCGAGCCCTGCCGGGGGGCGAAGAAAGTCTTAACGATAGCCAAAGTATCGATAAACTTATTTTTGGGCAAAGCCGCTGTTTTTTGCATACCCTTGAAAATGCCAGTACCAGCCAAGACAGTTATCAACTTCATCTTTTAGGATTGCCCCCGCAAGTCAGCGCCAGTTTTAATACCATGCAAGATTTGCCTCTGGCTGAAAGCATTGCTTTGGACGCGGGCGAGACGCTAGATTTTAAGCTCTGTTTAACAACCTCAGGTATTGCGGGAGGGTTTAACCTAACGCTCGAGGCGATTTCAGAGACAACAGAAGAAGCTAATCTAACCTTTGACAAGGTAGAGAGCAGCGTCAGTGCCAGTCAAATTAGCCTCATAAAAACAGCCAGTAAGCCTTTTGCTGTTGATACTGGTGAAGACTTAAGTTATACGCTTAGTATCAAAAATGGGAATAGTTTCGAGCTTCATAATTTAGTGATAAGCGATCAGCTTCAAGAGTTTAAAAGTCAATCAGGTAAACCTGTGGAGATTCAAACTGCCTTTGTTTCTGCCTCAGATGGCGGCGTCTTTGACACTGAAAATCGGCTGATTCTCTGGCAACTTGATAGCTTAAAGGCAGGGGAAAGCCTCGAGCTTCAGCTCACGGTTCGTATGCCTAAGTCGCCACCCAAGGGTGAGGTCTTTTCACTGGCTAATTATTTCACTTTAGAGGCTACTGAACTCATCAATCCTTTAAAGTCAAATACCGTTTTTAACGGCTTTCCCGTCATCAATATTGCGATTGAAAAAACAGTAGAGCCTGCTGTTATTAAGGTGGGCGAAACCCTGCATTACAGCATTACCGTAAGCAACCCGAACAATGTGCCTATGGCTATTGAACTGAGTGACCTACCTGATAGCCGCCTTGCCTACGTGGACGGCTCGAGCCTTCTTAAACTAGGTGCAACTCAGAAAGCGCTCGAGCCTTTAAAAGAAGGGAAAAACCTTATCTGGAACCTGCGTAATGAGGAAGGCTTTTTGCTGCAAGCTGCGGGTGACCTACAAGGTCAAGACAAGCTAACTGTGAGCTATGAGATGGTGCCCAAACCAGGGGCAAGTGGAGAATTAAAAAATATTGCCCAAGTCATTGGTCAATATACTTTTGCCTCGAGCGGAGATGAAACCTCAAATCCCGTGAGTGGTATTTCGGTAACCAGCCTCGAGGTTGAGGCCCTGGTAGAAGTTCAAGAGAGAACCTTAGCAGAGCGCAGCGCTTTGCTAGCCGGCCGCGTTTTCTTTGATTACAACGGCAATAATCTCTATGATTATGGGCTAGATTTGGCGCTACCGGGTGCGCGTTTGTTACTCAGCAATGGCTGGCAGACGCTGACCGATCTTGAGGGAAGGTACAGCTTTAGGGACTTAGCGCCAGGTACTTGGTCGGTCATGCTTGACTCCAGCTCAGCACCGTTTGTACCTCTAGCTCATCCTGAAAGTTTAGATGATGGTTACCGTCACCGCATCGTTGTTGAAGGACTAAGTGTGTCTGATTTTGTGCTCGAGCTGCCGCTTGGCATGATTTCTGCCAGTCGTGAAACCAGCCTGATTTTTGGCCCTTTGCGTATTGATAAATCACTCATTGAGTTAGGCGAGTTTTCCAGAGTTGTTTTGCACCTAAGTAGCTCTGAAGCCTTACCTGAACTTAGCCTTAGTGACACTGTGCCAGGTCAAGAAGCAAAGCTCTTTTACTTTGAGCTTTTTCAAGGGGAAACTACCCTTACCTACGACATACCTAAAGATTTGCCCCTTACCGACCCGAATGTTCGCTGGAGATATCCATGAGACGCTGCTTAGTGCTTTTCTTTGTCTTCTTAAATCTTGTTTTCTTTAATTTGGGGCGGGCTCAGGTTGAAATTAAGGGGATCGTCCCTGGAGATGGTCTTGGCTGGGAAATTAAAGACGTTAAGATGCTCTTGTCTGTTGGTACGGATAGTTTCGTCAAGCTCGAGATTTACTCGCCAGGGTTTGACCCCGATGATTACCGCGCAGCCTTAAAGGGGCTCGAGGAACTTGGGGATGAAAATTATGATCCTGCCAGTCGCTTAGAAGGCGAGTTTCGCCTAAGCCAAGGTGAACAAGTGGTTGCTCGAGCCAAGTACGCGGTTGAGCAGCATCAGTGGGTCAGTTTGTTTGAAGGTGAGCTAAAAGCTGGAGCCTATACGCTTAGTTCCAGATTTTTTGGCAATGCCAAAAATGCCTATATCTACCGTTTAACTAGCCCTAACCAATCGGCAGTGTCCTTAAGCTATGCGGATGGCCTTAAGCTTTTTGATGTCAGAGGGCGTGACTGGCAAAAAGGGTTTGAAGTTTCCCTACCTGCTGAGGCTTTACCTGCGCGTTACGCGCTTTATGATGGCGATGGCGAAACTGAGCTCGAGGCAAAGGTCGTGCTGCCTAATGGCTCAGAAAAACACCTTGAGGTCTCTGGAAAACTTGCTTGGGAGACCTGGGAATTTAACGAACCTGGCAACTACCAGATTTTCTTTCGCATCCCTAAAACTGCGACCCAGTACTCAAATACCGTAGCTTTTCAGGAAGTTTTTCCTGCCCCTGTAACGGTTGAAGTTGTTGATACTGCTTTAGAACCTCTAAACATTCCTTATACCCTGACAGGCTATAGCCTGCGGGACGTGGATTTGGGTGAGAAAGGCAAGTACCAACTGCTAAAGGTTGAAGCTGATGGGGGAGAGGCGCTTTCAGAAACCCATTATCAATTTGGCTATGAAGGTGGGCATATACGCTATATTTTAGGTTTACCTATACCCTTGCCAAAGCCTTTGATAAGGTACGCAGAACCTGCCAAGCTTACTATTAAGTCTGTACTCCGCTTACCAGCTGCAACCAGACCCTACGCGCTAGGGTTTTCTCTCAATGGCGAAACAAAACGGCTGAATGAAACAGGGGAAATGACCTTAGAGGTACCCGCGGGCACCTATAGTCTTACAGCTGGACTAAAAGGGGCTCGAGTTGTTTTACCTGAACCTTTTATACTCAAGGCAGCTGAAGCCAAAACGGTGGTCATAGAGATTTATCCGCAGGTCGCGCTCAGCCTTGAAGCTGAACCAAGAACCCTCTATCTTGGGGAGTCAAGTAAGGTAAGAGCGGTAGCCAGCACTGATTTTGCTGACCTTTTACCTTCGGATCTATTTCTTGATTTGCCAGAAGGCTGGCGTAGTAGCAGCGCGCCTAGATTAACCAGCCCTATCTCGGCAACGCGCTCTGCTCTTTTAGAACTTGAGGTTTGGCCAGATGCTACTGGCGTTTACCCTGTTGCTGACAGGCTCGAGCCCTGGGGACTAAGCAAAAGCCTCAATGTAACGGTTTTAGAACCTGCAAGACTAAGCCTTAGCAAGACCCTTGATAAAGCTTCTGCCCAGTTAGGTGACACTGTTACCTTTAACCTTGAAGTGAGCAATTCGGGGCAGGCAGATGCTAAAGACGTTGAACTGCAAGATAGTTTGCCAGCAGGTTTATCAGGGCAAAACCTGGATACCGTATTTGATTTGCCTGCAGGGGAGAGTCGCAGCTTTCAAGTGCCAGCAACCGTTGTAGCTGGTACGGAAAAAACAGTTACCAATACCGCAAAACTGATTTTTAATGAAGAAGTTCAGGAGAGCAGTGCCAGTCTAGAGGTCTTGTTGCCCGAGCCTAAGCTCGAGCGCAGCTTAAATTACACTGAAGTTTTACCAAGCGAAAAGGTCGTAGTTACCCTGACAGTAAGCAATACAGGTCAAGCCAGGCTAAACTTTCAAGTTACCGATACTCCCCCTGAATGGCTCGAGCTTTTAGGCTCTAACAGCTTCTCAGGCGAGCTCGAGCCTGGTGAAAGTCAGACTTATAGCTACGAAGCGCAGGTGCGCTTTGGACCTGAAGTGAGTGCGCAGTTTGAGGCTAGTCTGGTAAGCAATGGCGGAAGCTTAACGAATACTGCAGCGCTCAAACGAAAACTTATCCCGCTAGAAAAGGTGGCTAGCGCAGCTGTTTTACTGGAAGGCGAAAGCGTTAGCTTTATTGTTCGGGTGAGCAATCCTTTAACACGCCCCATTACCCTTGATCTTAGAGAATCGCCAGATGCAGGCTTAAATCTTGAGGCCGATAGTCTGATAAGTCTTGCCTTTACTCCGCTAGAACGCAAGGAGCTTAGTTTTACAGCAAAACCAAGCCAAACCGGAGACTTGCTCAACGAGGTATCGGTATTTTTGGGAACTACCCCTGTAAGCTTTCCTGCCCAAGCAAGTGTCCTAGTTAAGCCAGCCCTTTTGCCCGAGCGCCTGTCAACGATTCGCTTGCCCTTTACCGTTGAAGCAAGTCAAGGAGATTTACTGCTTGTGCGGCATGAAGAGATGCCAGGGAGCCAGTACCAGGAAGGCTCGAGCCGTCTTAACGGGGAACCTTTAGCTGACCCCAAACGTCTTGTGCTACCAGATGGCGAAACTGAGCATACTTATCTTTTCTGGGAACTGCCCTTTGCTAAAACGGGTCTTTTGAGCTATACCTTGAGGCATCAGGCAGAACTTGCTGAGATAGCCGAACCCAGCCTGACGCTGCAAGTTGGCGCTCGAGAGCTTTATTTACAGGGGAAAGCCAGTTTTGCTGACTTAACAAACGCGGTGCAAATTGGTTTAACCGAGCGCGAAGGTTTGATTAGAGAGCCTTTAGCCGGCACTATTTACCGCCTGCTTGACCAAGCCAAGGTTGTCCTTGAACTTAAGACGATGGAACGCCCCAGTTTGCTGCTTAACGGTGAAGTTGTATCAGATGACTATTTGGGTAAGCTCGAGCTAGATCAAGAGCAGGGTATTCAGCGTCTTGAGTACTATGGTTTGCCCCTGATTCCTGGTGAAAATAAGCTCGAGCTGAGTGCCGCAGGACAATATGACACCGTGACGGTTTGGCGCGCGCTTAACCCAACTAAGCTGGCTTTTAAGGTTATAAGTGGCGAAGCCGATGGGGTAAGCCCTGTGCGTATTGAAGTGCAAGCCCTTGATGATTATGGTTTGAGCAATGGTTTTGGGGCGCTCAGTCTTGAAACGAACCTCGAGCCTTTAGATGAAGATGCCTTTCCCGATATGTCAGGCTATCAACTGCTGTTAAAAGATGGACGTGCTGTCCTAAATTTACGTCCGGTAAGTTATTCCCAGCCAGTCAAACTTAAGGCTCAGTTTAATGATCTTAAGGCCGAATTTGACCATTTTCTGGGTGGTGCAGACGCTACGCTTTATCAGTATCAGGGAGTCATTACAGCCAGTTTTGATAGAGGTGAATTTGCCCTTGAAGCCGAAGCCAAAGCCTATCTGGAGACACCGTTTTTGCAAGGAAGTCTTCAGGGAGCATTAGACAGCAGTGGAAATCTAGCCAAAGCAGCCGAAGATCTGGAGCGCTTTCCCTTAACAGGTAGTGGACAAGATGCTCAAGCCGCCTTGCAATCAGATGATCTTATTGCTCTGCGCTATGACGATCCTCAGTTTAGTGTGGGTTACTACCGAAGCAGTCTTGATTTGCCAGGGCTTAATTTGGGCACAGCAACGGCCTTACAAGCTGAAGCTCGACTCGAGCCTTATGCTGCGGCTGAGCTAGGTCTTAAAGGCTTCGCTGCTCTTATGCCTGAAAGCGAAAGGGTTGAACTTATCAGCCCTGACGGTACGCGTTTTTATCTTGTTAAAGGAGCTAAAGACGGAATCAAGCGAGGCTCCGAAACGCTGACGGTGATTACGGGTGCACAGAGGCGTAAACTCATTCCTTTTAAGGATTACACCCTTAATTATGAAACAGGCGCGCTCATTTTAATTGCGCCTCTTTATGCGACCAATCCTCAGTTCCCAGGGCAAGAAGTGCTTCTTGAGGTTCATTATCAATTGCAAAATGAACCACGTACTCAGCTTTCTTATGGCATGGGAGTTAGCTATAACCTCGAGCACTGGCAATTTGGTTTGGCGGCAGCCGAGCAAAAAGGGCTTAAACTGGCTGCTTATGCTAATTATCAAGATGAAGGTTTAAACTTTAAAACTCAGTACCGCTACGATGATCAAGGTCTTTCGCAGCTTAATCTAGATATTGCCTATACTTATGAAACCTTAGTAACGAGTTTAAATCTGAGTTATAACCGACGCTTGCAAGGTCAGGCAAGGCTAGCGCTTGGTATTGCCGAAGGTCAAGCTATTGCGCTCGAGCATAGCACTAGCCTAAGCCGTAATCAGACCAATGCCCTTTATGAGCTTAATTTTGAACCGCTGAAGTTTGGTTTAGGGCTTGCCTATCTCTGGGAAGCAAATTCGGTCAATGCTGTTGCGCGAATGGGATACAGTGCAAATCAGTTTGGTATTGACTTGACGCATACTCAGGCGCTGAACGCTTCCGTCCCCTCGCTTAGTCAGCTGAATTTTTCCTATAAGGTTAGTGAAACCTTAACGGCTGACCTAAATTTTGACTACCTTTGGGGGGCAACCCTGTCAGGCAGTTTGGGTTTGGTTCAAACCTTAGGTAGCAGTACCTTAGCGCTGACCTATCAGCTTCCAGGTAGTGATGGCAAAGGTAATCGGGCGCGTTTTGGCGTTGAAACCCCTATTAGCCTCACAGAAGAATTGTCTCTTAACGTGGCCGGGACTTATGAACATGACTTTAGTCAATCATCAGATTTGGCACAGGGAAGTCTTGCTCTTAAATACCAGACAGAAGGTTTAACTGCCAGTAGTGCAGCCGAACTCAGCATAGATACACAGTCAGATTCTGAACTATTTAAACTTACTTATCGTGGCGGCATAAGTGGTCAGTTAGATCATCAGCAAAGTTTGTCATTTGACGTTAATTATCAACTTATTCCAGACCTTGAAGGCGATTTTACTCTGTCTTACGCCTTACGAGGTCGCGACCTAAGTTTACTTAGCTATCACCGTTTGACAACAGGTTCTAGCCCGATACTAGAAGGTGAATTTGCGCCGACCCTGCACCTGGCTAACAATTGGCAATTAAGACCAGGTATTTCCTATAAGTTTCCGCTTGATAACCCCATTGGTACTACCTATCTAGCTTCTTTAGGTGGACACTATTACTTAAATAGTCAGTTTGGCTTAGGCGGAGCCGTTTATCACGAATGGCAGCCTGGAACTTCTTCAAATGCCACCGCGATAAGTTTTGAAGGAAGTATGCGGATGCTTGATGATCTCTGGATGGTTGCTGGCTATACGATCAATGGGTTTGATGGTCTCTCAAGTCAGACAAAAAATGGGCTTTACTTGAGGCTCGAGCTGTTTGGAGGTAATCAGTGATGCTGCAGAAGGCTTGGGAATGGAACTATAAATCACTGCTCACTTTGGCTCGAGTCAAATCGCTTTTTGATAAAAGGAATAAAACACAATGAAATGGCTAAGATGGTTAAATACTAGGATAGTTTTCAGACATTGCTTAGTCCTAAACTTAGAACTAAAGCAGTGCCTTTTCTGTATTAGTTTTATCCTTTTAGTGCTGTTTGGTCATTCTGCTTCTGCTCAAACGTTAAGCTATACCGGGCAACCTTCCTTTTTCCGTGCTGATCGGGGTTCCACTAACGTGGCTTCATCTGGGTATATTTCCTACCAATTTACCAGCAGCAGTGCATGCTCGGATGTTTGGATAAGGCTTAATAGCATTAGTGGTTTAGAGGGGAAACTTACACTTGCTACTAATGAAGATGGTCTATTTCGTGTTGGCCCTATGACAACTTCAGAGACCAAGGCAGCCTATTTCTACCTTAAAACTACAGGCATATCTACAGTTGCCGCAACTCTATCAACCAGCGCATTTTGTGGTAGACCCGGTCAAGTGGGTACAACAACTTTGTTAACAACCAGTAACACGATATCATCGATTGCAAGTACTCAAGCTGCTTCACCGCAGACCCTTATTTCTACTTTGGTTTGCAGCTCACCTCAAGTAGGGAGTGTCTGTAGTTTAAAAGTGATTAGCGATCAAGGAAATATGGGAGGCAGTGGGGTTATGGCTTGGGCTCCGGCTTCTGCTGCAGATTGGCCAGCTGACACTTTTGAACTCTTTTCAACAACCATTAATGTCAATATGACAGATATAAATGGCGATAAGATTTGTGAGACAACTGCAGATTCGTTTACCTTGCTTAATGACTTATACGATGATAATACTCAAGGTACAAAAGATGGGCTTTCAGCTAAGCTTTATTGTGCAGAATACTTATTTCGTTTGAAAGATAGTTTTGCAAATCCTTCAGCTATAAAAACCAGCTTACTGATGTACGCTAGTAGTGGTGGACCAATTAAATTTACGGGCAATTTTGATGACCCTTTATTTACTTTAAGCTTACCTCCCTCAAGTAATAATGTGATTTTAAGCAAATCGGTCAGTCCTACTTCAGCTCTACTAGGTCCATTGACGGTAACTTATACAGTTAACATTCAAAACAGCTCAGGTTATACCCTTTACCTTGATAGTGTTAAGGATATTTTGCCCTCATCACCGGCTGTAGTAGTCTATGTATCGGGGTCAAGTAGCTTTGCGGGAAGCAGTATTCCTGACCCTAGCCAATCAGGTCAAACGCTTACCTGGAATCGACTTTTTACTGTACCTAATGGTGGGACTACGCTCCGATATCAAGCCAGTATCCTTAATACCTTTGGAACCTATACAAACAGTGTTACGGCGTTAATTGGCAGTACTCAAATTGATACTACGGTAAATACAGGGGACAACCAACCAGCAACCGCTAGTTTTAAACTTGGTTCAGGTACGATCACCTTACGTAAAACGGCTCTAGGTGGTAACGGTAGCTTTGATTTCAGTAGTTCAGATAGTAATTTAGATAGTGTCAGCTTAGCTGTGACAAATGGAAATACCGTTAGTAGCTCAGGCTTTACTAAGACTGAAGGATCTTATACTGTTTCAGAAGATAGCTTAAGTGGCTGGAATTTAGAAAGTATTAGTTGTACTGGAGACACAGATAATGGCTCGAGCGTTAATCTTGGTTTGCGTAGTGTAACGATTGATCTTGATATAAACGAAAATATTGTGTGTACTTTTACTAATGTTAAAAATGGTTCGATACAAATTATAAAAAATACCATACCTGATGATGCCCAAGACTTTGATTTTGTAACTACAGGCACAGGTTTATCTAGCTTTAGTTTAGATGATGATGCAGATTCGAGTAAGAGTAATAGTATAACGTTCTCGAATTTGGCTCCTGGAAATTACAATATTAGCGAAAGTATCAATACAATCTGGGCGCTTACAGGTTTAAGTTGTACAGGGGCCAGCAGTAGTACCATCGCCTACTTAGGTGCTTCAGCAGGTACAAATGTTTTTGAGATGGGTGATAATAGCGTCGCGATTAATTTAGGGGCGAGTGAAAATATTATATGCACCTTTGTTAGTCAGCCTGCAGATTTTGGAGATGCGCCAGCCAGTTATGGCAATGCCAGACATATTATTCCGACAACCCCTGGTATTTATCTGGGTGGAGTTGCTCCAGATAGTGAAGCCCGAAGCCAAAATACTGTTAATGGTGGTATAGATGGTAGTGGGGATGATACTTCTGGTACAGATGATGAAGACGGCATTGTCATTAGTAAGCTACTTACCAGCTCGAGCACAAACTTTAGCATTCCCGCCTCAGACATCACCCTGACCAATACCAGTGGCAGTTCAGCAACACTGCATGCCTGGATTGACTTTAACAAAAACGGTTCTTTTGAGGCTTCAGAGTACGCTTCTGCGACAGTGAGTAGTGGTATCACAAATGGTCATCCAGCCACAGGACTTAGCTGGACAGGGCTATCAGGCTTAAGCAATGGTACGACCTATGCGCGATTCAGACTGACCACCACAAGTTTGAGTGATAGTGGCGGGACCACTTTTGATGATAGGGCTGTGGGTGAAGCTGCGAATGGTGAAGTTGAAGATTATAGTCTGAGTATTGTTTCAGGGATTTCTGGGACGGTTTTTAAAGATGAAAATAGTAATGACACTTTAGAGGGTAGCGATGTTGGCGTAGCTGCTATTAGTGTCAAGTTTTACCGAGATAGTAACAGTAATAGTCTTTTTGACCCTGCAACAGATACGCTCATTGATACCGATGTAACTGTGAGTGGCGGGCTCTTTTCACTTGGAGCTAGTACCACTGGTACTTATTTTGTGGTGCTTCAGCACTTAGACCCAAATATGCCCTCAGGCTATTTACCTGACCGAACTGTAAGACTTGTTAGCTTTTCAGGCTCGAGCGTTGCAGGTGAAAATTTCCCTTTAGACCCAGTTACGACCAGCTTGGCAAGTTGTACCGTTAGTGCTTATTTGTTTCAACAAAGCCCTACAGATGTTTATGGGCTTAACTTAGCAACAGGCTCGAGCACTTTACTCGCAAGCGATATTGGTAATATTCAGGTCAACGCTATAGGTTTTAACCCGCTGGATAATTTCATCTATGGTTCAAATAACACCAATAGCAACGGCACAATCGCAAAAGTAGATGGCAGTTTTAATGTTATAAGCCTTGGCCCCATAGTAGGTTTACCTCTAACAAGTTTTAATACAGGTGACGTAAGCCCTGCTGGCAAACTCTACCTTTATGGAAGTTATGGAAGTAATCTGTTGCAAGTTGTCGATGTAAATTCAAGTTCGGCCACCTATTTGCAATTGACTACACTTACCCTCTCGCAAGGCTTATCGCTGACAGATTTAGCTTTTAACCCCATAGATGAGATGATTTATACGGTAGCTAACAATACTAAGAACCTGTACCGTATTAATCCAACAACAGGCGTGGTAACTGATCTGGGTAATACGGGTATTGCGGGTACATCTACCTTTGGAGCCCAGTTTTATGATGCCGATGGTTTTATGTACCTCTCTAGAAATCAAGATGGCAATATCTACCGAGTAGATACAAGAAACCCAGCCAGTATTTCTGCTACCGCAACCTTTTTTGCCAGTGGACCATTGTCTGGAACCAATGATGGTGCACGCTGTATGTACGCGCCTGTTTTAAATGACTATGGTGACGCACCTTCAAGTTATAAAACGCTATTAAATGATAGTGGTGCCAAGCATGATATTTCTTTAGGTACAAGCTACTATCTAGGTTCAAATGCTCCTGATGCTGAAATTGATGGACAGCCTTCAAATGGTGCCAATGCCGATGGTAGTGATGAAGACGGCGTAACCTGGAAGGGCAGTGACTTAAATGGTCAGACTGTGAGCTATGTGGATAGCTCGAGCCTCATCGTAACCACCACGGGTAATGCTTATTTGCAAGCCTGGATTGACTGGGACGGAAACGGTACGTTTGATAATGATGAGCAAATTGCCAAAAACTTTCGCCCGGTTGCAGGTCAAATCAAGATTCCCTTTAGCATGCCTTTTGACGCCGTTGCAGGTGTCAGCTACGCTCGTTTTCGCTACAGTACGGATCTTAATTTGGGGGCTAGTGGAGCAGCTAGCGATGGTGAAGTTGAAGATTACCGCCTTACCCTGGTCAATGCGGGCATTTCAGGTACGGTTTTTTACGATGATGGACGAGGTGGGGGTACAGCCAATAATAGCCTGCAAGATGGTACCGAGTTGGGGGCTAGCGGTATACGCATGACTGCCAGTGATGGAACGAATAGTGTTTCAACGCTCACCGATGGTGCAGGGAATTACCAGCTTGTTATTCCACCAGGCTTTGGTGCAAATGTCACCCTTTCTCACACGCATTATCCGGCTACAGGAACCAGTGTGTCAGGTCTCTTTGTTTCGCAATGCTTGGCAACAGGTATCAGAGACGTGCATGCCGCTAGCCGCATCCTTAGCGATACAAACTGCTCTGGAAGTATTGACGGGCTCGAGCCTGGCTATGTGAGTGGCACCAGCTATACCAACTATGACTTTGGCATTATTGAAGCGGTTAGCTTAAAACCAGATCAAAATGGTCAGGCAACAAGCCCTGACGCTGTTTCCTATACCCATCTGTTTAGTCCTGGAACGCTTGGCGCGGTTAGCTTGAGCGTATCAGGCGGACGTTACAGCTATCAGGTCTTTTTAGATAGTGATTGTAATGGCATCATTGACCCAGCTGAACAAAGCGATGTGCTTAGTACGGGCTTTACGGTGGGTTCAGGCTGGGCCAGAGATGATGATGGTCGTCTGGCTGCTTGTGCGCTCGAGCTGCGGGTAATTGTGCCTGCGGGAGAAGTGAATGGTCGATTAGATATTGCTGGGCTCGAGGCTTCACTCTTTTGGGCAACCAGCGAAATGGTCACGGATGAAAGTGATGTCACTGACATGACGACTATAAACAGCGGTGCCACCTTAAAAGTCAGCAAGCGCGTTCGAAATATTACTGAAGGAGGCAGCTTTGCAGTTCGTACCGAAGGCTCTCCAGGAGATGTACTGGAGTATTGTATTAGTTACGAAAATATTGGTATTAACCCGCTTAATAATGTGCAAATGAGTGATCCACTGCCCTACTTCACCAGTTTTGAGAGTGATGGTTATGATACAGGTGCAGGAGATCAGAGTATTCAGTGGACAGCGGCAAGCACAACTCTTTTAAGTCAAGCCCAAGATGTTGATGTTGGTTCTTTTGATAACAGTTTTGTTTGGCTCTCGGTAGGAACGGTTGCACCAGGAGCTACGGGAAGCCTATGTTACAAAGCAAGTATTGATTAGGATTAGTTAGGCTTTTAGATCAGATGCGCTAGATAAAGGAATCGAGATAAAAATCTCTGTGCCTTGACCTGGTGATGACCTTATACTTATATTGCCTTTTACCAGTTGTATGCGCTCTGCCAAGCCTAAAAGCCCAAAATGTTGCTTGCTGGAAAGCTCATGAAGATCAGTGGGTACAATAAAGCCTTTGCCATTGTCTTCGACGCATAAACTTAAACTGTCTGTGTGCTGAGTCAAACTTATGCTAATAAGACTTGCTTTTGCGTGTTTGTTTATATTACTAAGGATTTCCTGAGTTGAGCGAAACAAAGTCAGATTAATTTCATCGGCTAATTCACCGCTAAGGTTATACGAAAAATTAATGGCAATAGCATAATCACGCTTAAAACGTCCAAAATAACCCTCTAAGGCTGAGATTAAGCCAAATTCGTCTAGACCTGCGGGTCTTAAGTCATTGATGGCAGCACGCAACTGCTTAATGGTTTTGGTAATGTCTTGTCGCCACTGACCAACCCTTAACATGAGTTCAGCTAAGTCATAGTCTTGACCACTAGGGTTTCGACATAGATTTGACATCGAGTAACTAAGCCCAACCAGGTCTTGTACAGGGCCATCATGGATGTCCCTGGCTAGCCTTCGGCGCTCTTCTTCGCGGCTTTGCGCCAGTTTTCGACTTATTTGTGCCAGGCTAAGATCGCGTTCCTTTAACTGGGTACTATCTCTAATGGTGTATAGATAACCAAGGTTTTCAGAACCATTTCGCAAAGAACTGACCGTGACTTCAGCAAAAAAGCTCGAGTTATCTTTTTTGATAAAATTGATTTCGGGAAAATAGAGCCCTTCTTCAGTAACAGAGGTTAATTTTGATTGAAATTGACTAAAATTCATGGCTGAGTGAAAGAGAATCCAAATGTTTCTGCCAAAAAGTTCTGCTTCAGGGTAGTCAAAAAGCTCCTTCGCTTTGGGATTTGCGCTGCTAATACGCCCCAAGGTTGTGGTGCTGATAACCGCATCAAATTGAGAAGTAAAAATAGCCTTATATCTTGTTTCTTCTTCTATGAGGGCGCGTTGCTGAGCTTTTTTCTCAGATATATCGATGATGGAGCCGGTAAACCCAGCCATTTCCCCTTCAGAACCAAAGCGAACCCTGCTACTAAATTGCATATAATAATAATGTTCCTGATGTTTAAGCCTAAGCTCAGCATCAAAACTTGTTTGTTTGAAAAAAGCCTCCACTAAGTTTTGCTTAAACAAAGGTAAATCCTCAGGATGAAAGCGCTCGAGCCAGCTATGACCAAGGGCCTCATCTTGTCTTAAGCCTAAAAACCTTTGTAAATCTCGATTTAGAAATTCGGCATTGCCAAGTCTGTCACTCATCCAAATCATGACAGGGGCAGCGTCAGCCAGAGAGCTGAACTGTTGCTTACTCGCTTCAAGCGCCCGTTTCATTTTTTGCTGTTTAAGAGCGTTTTGAATAATGCGACTCACGGCAGCTTGGGTTAGGTTTTGCTTGATAAGGTAGTCAATCGCCCCCTCTTTCATCGCCTCTACGGCTATTTCTTCGTTGCCTGAGCCTGTTAGCATGGCAAAACTAGGTTGCAGAGGCAGCGCATAATGCTGGGTTCTTAGCTTTTTTAAGGTTTCAACCCCCGTACCATCGGGAAGCAAAAAATCTAAAAAAACCAGGTCAATGGGCTGCTTTGCCAGTGTACCCAAGGCTTCTTCCGCGGTTTCTGCTTCAAAAATATTGCCTTCAAACCCTAGCTGCTTTAGGTGTCGCTTCAGAATCTTTCGGTCATACAGGTTGTCGTCAACAATAAGTAGGTTCATGCAGACCTAAAGATACGTTAGCCGCCGAGTATCAATAACAATTGACCAGTAGGCAGCAAAAATGGCTAGAATTTTCTTGAAGGCCATAAAATCAACAGGTTTTACCATGTAGGAATTTGCACCGTACTGGTAACACAAATCAATATCTTGAGGACTTGATGAAGTACTTAAAATAATAATGGGTATGCGTTTAAAAGGAGAGGTTTGTTTTAATTCTTGCAAAATGTCGCGACCATCGGTGCCAGGCATATTTAAGTCAAGTAAGACGAGATCGGGAAGTTCGGGTTCAGGCAAACCTTGGAGGGTTTGCATCGCCCTATCACCTGATTCAAAATGCTCAATATGAAAGCTGTAGCCTGAAGCTTTTAAGCCTCGGCGAGCAGCTACAAAATCCTCTTTACTATCTTCAACCATCCACAGCTTTAAAGGTTGCAGGTTTGAACTCATAGGGTCTCCTCGGGGCTCAAAGTAAAATAAAAGGTGGTGCCCTCTTCATCAGACTCGAGCCATATCTTGCCACCATGTCGCTCAATTATCTTTTTGACAATGGTTAAGCCCATCCCCGTACCTCCGCCGTAAGCATTTTTGGCATGAAGACGTTTAAAAAGTTTGAAAATATCTGCCTGATGTTTTGCGGGAACGCCTATGCCATTGTCCTTGATAAAAAAGAGCGGGGCTTGTCCTGGCCTATCTTTGCTACCAATCTGGATTACAGGCGGGCTCGAGCTGTTGTACTTTAGTGCATTGGTAATTAAGTTATTAAAAACCTCTCTAAGCCTTACACGATCGGCAAATACGATAGGCAGGTTCTCTACCCGAAGCTCTGCTTGAGAAGCTTTAAGTCTCGGAACGAGCAGCTCTTTAACCTCGTCAACCAGCTCATTGGGAGACGTTTCCTGCAAGGATAAATCGACGCGCCCAACACGAGAAAAGTGAAGCAGTGAGTTAATCAAGTCTTCCATTCGCTGGGACAAAGAGACCAAGGTATGCAGCTGCTCTACCCCTTCTTGATCGAGTTGGGCTTCATAGTCCTCAAGTAAAAAGCTGGCGTAGTTATGAATGCCTCTTAAGGGTTCTTTGAGATCATGCGAGGCAATATAGGCAAACGAGTCGAGTTCGGCATTTGAGCGCTCGAGCTCTCTATTAAGCCGATTGAGATCATCCATATAACGAAATACCGCATTGATTAAAGTGTTTCTAAGTTCTGAAACGGCTGAGAGGTGATAGTTTTGCCAACTTAAAGAGCGACACCTAACTGATTCTTGCCAGGCGGCAAAAGAGCTTCGCGGCCTTAAAGTTTCACCCTCTTTTAGTTTTTCAGGTTTTCCGCCCCAACTTACCGTCTGAATAACTTCGGGTCGAAACCAGATTAGGTACATGGCCTGTGTTTGCGAAATGGCTATTGCCATCAGCCCTGCAAAGCGTTCTCCCATGCTCATCTGATTTGGATAAACGTCTCTCAGTCTATCTGTAACAAAGAGGCTAGGCTTAGGGGAACTTTTAAGCCAGCTTATAAATTCTTTTAAAGCTGCATTAGGAGGCGTTTTACCAAGGCAGGTGAATTCGTCATTATGACTTATGGCAACGCCATCCGCTGCTGCCAGCGTTAGCAAATCGTCCCCGCAATCTGCCAAATCCTGAAGAAAGTTTTCCCCAGCGGCAACCCGCTTGATACAACGTAACAGCGCTTCCCTAACCTTAAGCTCTTGAGCAAAATGATCACTATCTAACTTGGTAGAAAGTTGCATGGAAAAAACCTGCCCTAAAAACTCACAAGCGCTTAAGGTTTCATAGGCAATGGTTTTAGGGCTTTCATGATGACAGGCAATTAACCCCCAGAGTTTTTCATCTTTGATTAAAGAAATAGATAAAGACGCACCAACCCCCATATTTTTTAAGTACTCAATGTGTATCGGTGAAACGCTTCTTAAAAAGCTGTAGCTCATATCTAGAGGTTCTTGGGTATGAGGGTTCACGTAAGGCTCGAGCGCTACTGCCTGGTAATCGACATCAGCAATATGTCTGATCCAGTTTTGCGTATAAAGTCGTCTTGCTTGCACAGGAATATCGGTTGCGGGAAAGTGCAAACCTAAAAACGCTTCCGCAGAATCTGAGCGGGCTTCGGCAATAACCTCACCGTGCCAGTCACTATCAAACTTGTAAACCATGACGCGATCAAAGTCGATAAGCTTTCGAACCTCATCGGCCATTACCTGACAAAGCTCATGCTGATTTTTTGAAAGGCTAAGGCGAGGGCTAGAAAGTCTAAGAGACTGATAAATTTCATGATTGTTAGCCGCACTAGGCTCGAGTTCCAAGACAAGCAAACCATCTATTCTATGAGGCACAACAGTAAAGGGCCCGGTTTTTAGCTCGAGTTTTAAAGGATGAGCGTATTTTTCCGCTTCATTAAAAACCAGTTGACTAAGCTCAAGAGCCTCTTTATTAAAAAGGTCAGTTAAGGGTTTACCCAAAATTTCCTCAGGGTTTAAACCCGTAAGACTTTCTAGGTTACGGCTATATTGGATGAGGCTTCCATCATGAAATACCAGCAAAGCACCTCTAGGTTGAATGCTTCCTGGTATATGAATAGGCTCGCGGTCGCAGTTACTCAAATTGACGACTTCATCTGGAATTAAAAATTTGCTTTCTAAACTCATGACTTTGACATCCAGCGCGCATAAGCATTAAAGGTTTCACTCGCTGCGCTAATCGTCATCTGTGGGTCTGGTTCTAAAGCTTCAAGTTGCTCTGCAAAGGCTTTCCACTTTTGTCCTGTTGTTTCTCGGTAAGAAGAAAAAAAATGGAGCTGATTCTCGGCAATGCCCTGCCTTTTTAAGCACCTACTAATGATTTGCCCCCCCAAGGTAGACCCTTCAAGGACATAAAGACAGCCCAAAATGCTTTCAAGTGTCCTAAGATTTGGAAAACTCGTGCAATTGTCCAGAGCATCTAGGGTTTTTGGTTTATGACCGAATCCTCTTAAATCTCGAGCTATCAAATTGGTTTTTTGACGCTCTGACCAATCCTTTAGATGTACGCTTGCATAAGGGTGAAGTTTTGGCTCGAGGGGTTTGTAAAAGCCATAAAGTCGCTCAAGAAGGTTTTTGTAAGACTCTTTTGAAGTAATACCTTCTAAACTCATGCTTTGTTCAGTTAATTTGTGCTGCGCAGCGGTTTCACTTTTTAGTAGCTGCATAATGCCTTGACCCACGACGTTTCTCCTGGTAATAAGAAGCTAAAGCTTTCGAGCTTTTATTAAATTTTTGGGTGAAAAACCAACCATAATAATAGACATTAGCTTGTTCAGATAGTTGCTGAATGTACAAAATAAACAATTCAAGCCTTAAAAAAGGCACTTATTTTTATTGTTTGTCCTTGCTTAAAAATGCCAGCGCTTTGTAAAAAAGTACCCTGATACCTAATTTACTTATTGCAATAAACACTTATTTGGGTATAAGTCAGTCTTTTGTTTGAAATTGTGCTTTGCTTTAATAGATTACCTAAGGATGATAGTTACAAAGAAATGAGCCGATATGATCATAACAGGGAATCTGATAGCTAAAACGGACTTAAATGCAATACGAAATTTAAATGCTATGCGAGATAAAGTATTGGTCTATGCCAATTTGCGTAAACACCAATCTGTTGAAACCCTAGATAGGGTTTCTGATTCTAGATTGAACCCCTTTTTCTTGGACTTAATAGAGGGTCAAACTACTTTTATAAACCAATTAACGTTGCTGAACTTCAGCGAATTTGAGTCAAGTAACACTTATAAACAAAGATGCCCGGGTTCACTCGCAAGCCAAAATCCTATAAAAGAAACGCTAAATCTTTTAGAGACTGATTGTTGCATTTATCAAGAGCTACTTGGCCTAACAATGGCTGCTAATTTAAGAGCTGTTATTGAGGCTCAACTTTTAAGCATTAGAGGGAATGCCGCCTATCTGAATCGGTATTTGAGGAATCATCTGGAAAGGCAAGATAATTATAGTTTGCATGGCTCGAGCCATGCTTATTAAGCAAACTTATCTTCCTCTTGAGCTTAAATTAAAGCAAAAAAGGGAAGGTAAACCACTTATGCTTTATTCATACCTATTCCCAGGGCTAATAAGGTCGTCACTGACTTAGTTTTTCACAATAAATGCCCTTACTACTTAGAAGTGTAAACCTGAATCTATTTTTTTGCCGCCATGATTATTAGAACTGAAAAAAGTTTTGGACTAGCCCTTTGTCATCTTTATACTTGGTAACCTTTGATTTAAGTTAAGTACATTATAGGTTTTGCAAATTTCTAAAACCTTTTGAAGGGGAATAGCCTCAGCTGTATTTCCGCCATGACCCCTCACACTTGTTGCCATAAACATAGAATTATAGATAGCCTCTTCGGTAGCCTCAACGACAGCCATAAATAGGCTGTTCATCGTGGCATTGGCTAGCAGTGAAACAGAAGGTTCCAGTATGCCTTGTTCATGTGGGATGCGGTACGCGGTTGAAAACGCAAGGGCGTAGTCACCTGAACCATTAAACATAGGAGAGCCTGTGCGAGCTAAACCAAATAAGGCACGTTTGGCTAATCGTTTGAGATTGCGGGCAGATAATGGGGCATCGGTAGCAATCACAATCATGCAAGAACCTTGCGCTTGCTGACCCGTTGTGTAGTTGCTAAATGAAAAACTGCCAAGTTCTCGCCCAACAGGTGCGCCGTTAATCGTTAAAAGACCACCATAATTACTCTGTACCAGTACGCCAACACTAAAGCCTCCAAGATCTTTGGGAAGAATTCTTGAAGAACTGCCGATGCCACCTTTAAAACCAAAACAGGTTGTGCCTGTTCCTGCACCAACGCTTCCCTCTTCAACAAGACCCGAAGTCGCGGCTTCAAGAGCCTCTTTAATATTTTTTTCGGTAACGTGCATGCTCCGAATATCATTGAGGAACCCATCATTGGTTTCTCCTACAATTGCGTTGACAGAGCTAACATGTTCATTGCCAGCTTGCGCTAAGGTGTAGCGAATTAAGCCTTGTAAAGCGATGCCTACACTTAAGGTATTGGTTAAGGCAATTGGGGTTTCAAGGTTGCCGAGTTCTTTGACCTGGGTATAGCCAGCCATTTTGCCGAAAGCATTACCCAGATAGATTGCCGCAGGTACTTTTTCCTGAAAGATATTAGCGCCATGCGGCAAAATGACAGTGACGCCTGTGCGGACAGATTCCCCTTGCCAAACCGTTTTGTGACCGACTTTTACTCCTTTAACATCGGTAATGGCATTGAGCTTTCCTGTAGGCAAGATGCCTACTTCGATGCCAATATCACGTGCTCTAACCCTGCTTGAGTTCTTCATAGTAAGCAAGTCTTACACTTATGACACTTGCTGAATAGAGGCTTCACTCAAAGGTTGTTGACCGCAGGCCTATTTAACCGATGGTTTGGTATACCTCAGTTGAGGTGAGGGCTAAGCCTTTTAAAGAATGACTCAAGCGTCTTGTAGCCTTGCATGACTGAGTATAAAATGAACCAACCTATTTTAAACGGGCGTTCAATGACTTGAACCTATCGGCACTCAGAATTCTTAAAGATACAAGGAGTTGGCTATGCAAAGTACCAGTATTTACTACCCACAAGATGGCGGCGTTGAACTCATTGACTTAGATATTTCTGACCCAAAAGAAAACGAAGTGCAAATCCAGGGAGGAGCTTGTGGCATTTGCTCCTGGGATATTGCTACAGCTAAACTTGGTGACCGAATGGTGCCTAAAGCGCCCGCAGGGCACGAGGGCGTAGGCTACGTTGCCAAAGTAGGGAAGGGGGTTACAGGACTTAAAGAGGGCGACCGCGTAGCTGGAGGTGGTTTTGCAACCTTGAGGAATATTGCTGAATCGCTTGTTTACAAACTCCCTGATTCAAATTTAGCAGATGAATACTGGGTGGTTGAACCTGTTTCTTGTGCGGTGACAGGTCTAGATCACTGTCATTTACGCCCTGGCGATAAAGTTGCAGTGATTGGTGCAGGTTTTATGGGGCTACTCATTTTGCAGGCTTTAGCTAAGTCATTTGCTGCTGAAGTCGTAGCGATTGATGTTGTTCAAAGTCGGCTCGAGCTTGCACAAAGTTTTGGCATTAAGGCAATCTATAACTCAGCTCAGATGGACCCTGAGCAACTTATTAAAAGTTTAAAAGAGTATGCTTTTGATGTGGTTGTCGATACCTCAGGCGTGCAGGCCGGACTTGACCTGGCGACAGAGATTGTGAAAACAGGCGGACTCATTAATCTTTTTGGCTGGATGAAAGGTGAGACAGCAAACTTTAACCCAACCAAGTGGCATCTGGGTGGCTTTAGACTGGTCAATTCCTCACCAATGGCAAAGTTACGTGACCCTTTTCCCCCCGCCATTCGCCTGATGCATGAGGGAATTATTGATTTGCGTCCTTTGGTAAGCCATATTGACACGCTCGAGCACTACCCAAATCTAATGCAGCGTATTATGCATGGTGATAAGCAATATTTAAAAGGGGTTATCAAGTTATGAGATGGGCCAAAAAAGCTCGACTAACCTATTAACACTCTCTCGTACCAAGTGCTTAGGCTTTTAGCTACTCTGCTATAAGCCTAAGTAAATCAAGAAGTTTCGGTTTACTTTCAAGGTAATAAATAAAATTATGACTTAGGGATTCCAATAATTGCCACTCATAATAAGTAAGCACAAAAGCGTCACGGAGTCTTCATAATAATCTTCATGGTCTTGATAAACGCTATCGTAAAGACTATTAAGCCAAGATTGCTGGCTGGGCTCGAGCATAGCGGCTACCCCAAAGGGTGCAACAAAGAAACTGCTGAAGTAGTCGCCGATAGGGTTGCCATCAAGGGTATAACCCGCTTTTATGTTCTCAACTATGCCTTCAGAAGCCGTTTGCAACCAGAGACTCATTTTTTGCGCTTGGGCCTTAGAGGTCGCATCGTTATTTAATAGGGCATCGCTGCCAATGCGAAAGGGGTCGCGGCCGGCATTGTAAAAGAAATGACCATCATGCGGCCCTTCAAGAAAATCTTCTTCCGCAGGACAGTATGCATGACCATCAGCACAAGTATTTACAATAAAGTCAGGCAGCAGACCTGTCTTAGAGGCGTAACCACTCTGAATGTCGTCAATCACTTTTTGGGTTGCAGTAATGACATCAATCCAATAATTACTATCGACGACTGCCCCATAGGCACGAAAATGTGCAGGCATAAAATCTGAACTCCGTGGGCTATATTGATTGTATTGCTCATTATCTGGAATACCGCTTGCCCAATCACCTAATAAGGGAAGCTTGCTAACTTTGCCCATGGTTGATTCACGTATTGCAGTAATAAGCGTTTGGGCTTCTGCTAGATAATCAATCCGCCCATTGCTACCCCACTGACGATTGGCTAACAGCAGGGCGTATGCCATATCTGCGTCTCCATCAAAGGCACTATCATTGCCATTTAAACTGGGTACTCGAAAACCCATGAGGCGAGAGTCGATATCACTTGGGTGTGAGCTCGCAAAAACCCAAAGCCCATCAAACAAGGTCTGTGCCTTGGGTTCGTAACCCGCCATAAGGGCAACAATGAGCATGCCGTAGCCTTGTCCTTCGGATACGGTAACTTCGTAATTATCGGTGCCAGGTTTGCCAAAGGCGATGCGGTAAAGAATTTGTCCATTTGAAGACTCCGCTTCAACAAGATAATTCTTTTTCCAGTAGCCATAGAAGGCGCGTACATCGTCATCGAGTTGTTCTTGACTACGGTGATTGGGTTTTATCGTGCTCGGAGCATAGACAAAGTGTTGAGGAAAAGGCTTTTTCGGTAGAGAATCGCTGGTGTTTTGTGCCGAACCGAAGGTGCAGCTATTAAGAAAAAGCAAAAAACTAAGTAAGAATAGTTTATACATGGCTTGAGACTCCCCGTAAAGCGAATGAAATATATCTATATTATCTTACAGGTATCAAAATTGGCAGCTACTTTTGTTTTTGAGTGTAAGTTCACTTAACCCTAAAAATAAAAACACTGTCTAGAAGGGTGTTTTTATTTGGCATGCGATGATGGGCTCGAGCCGCCAACTCTGTGCTTATAAAACCAAACCGAAAAGGGGGTGTAACAATCCCTAGCTTGTTTAAGTGTACGACCAAATAGGTTAGGGATGATAGTAAAATCATCGATTCTGATCTGAAATTAAGTTATCAATGGAGCTTCACAGCCTAGCTCTTTTTATCATAATTTCCTCTTCTATAGGCTTTTCAATTTTTATCGATAAACATCGGAGGGCTCAAACCGATTCCGTTTTTACTCGTCATTCCGCCTTTAGCCCCAGCGAAGGCTGGGGGAGACTGGAATCCATAGCCTAATATTCGCCGAAACCTGCATTTGCAATTCTCAAATAATTTTAGAAAGACCATAGAACGAATAAAAACTGTTTTGCTTGTCAAATCACTTGACCATAAGCATACCCAATCAGCAACACTACTTTACTCAATACCTGTTGTCAAACCCCTAATAAATTGCCGCTGAAAAATCAAATAGATAATAATTAAAGGTGTACTTACGATGGTTGCACCTGCTGCAAGTAAGGGGATATTTACGGTGTAGCGACCTTGAAAAAAAGCTAGCCCAACAGGTAAGGTACGCAACTCGTCTTTTGAGATTAAAATGAGCGGGAGCAAAAAATCATTCCAGTTCCAGATAAAGAAAAAGACGATAAGTACGTTAATGGTTGGCCGAGAAAGTGGAACCAAAACACGCCATAAGATAGCGCTTCGGCTAGCACCATCTAGAACCGCAGCATCTACCAAACTTTGGGGTGCGCCTTTAAAGCTTGCCCAGAGCAAATAACTGCCAAAGGGTATCGAGAGGGCAACATCTGGCAAGATAAGCGCCCAGTAGGTATCTAGTAATTTTAGGCTGCGTAAGGTGTAGTAAAGAGGAATGATTAGACCCTCGAGTGGCACAATAAGCCCTAATAAAAACAGCGCAAAGACAATGCTGCGTCCAGGAAGGGGTAAATGAGCAAGGGCATAAGCACTTAAAATAGAAAATAAAGTAGCCAGGATGACCACAGGTATTATCACGATAAGGGAATTAACAAAGTAAATATTAAAATGCCCTTGCGTCCAGGCGTCTGTAAAGTTTTGCCAGTTGAGCCTTTCAGGTAAGGTAAAAACACCTTTGGCTAATTCAGGTTGGGTTTTAAAAGCGGTGAGCAGGGTTAAAAAAAAAGGTACGAGAATTGTCAAAGTAAATAAAATGAGTACAGCATAAAGTAAAAAACGTTTCATACTTTGCGTTCCTGATAGCGTCGTAAAAAGAGCGCAATTAAAATCGTAAATATAGTCAAGATAACGGCAATGCTTGCTCCATACCCTACTGCTTTTTGCTTAAATGCTTTTTCATAGAGGTAAAGAGAAGTGACAAGGGTGCTATCTCCTGGACCACCCCGAGTGGTCACAAAAACCACATCAAATACTTTTAGGGCGGTAATAAAGGTAAACATCATGACTACGCCAATTTCACGGCGCAAATCAGGCAAGGTGATGTACCAGAATTGCTGTAATGCGCTTGCTCCATCAAGTCCAGCAGCATCGTAAAGATGGGGCTCAATTTTTTGAATTCCTGCCAAAAAGACCACCATGCAAAAACCATAAAAGTACCAGGTAGCAACTATTCCCAGACTTGGCAAGGCCCAGTCAAAATCGCCAAGCCATGGCCGTGCTAGTGCTTTTAAGCCAATTGCTTTAAGAATTTGATTGATAGGACCATTGACGGGCGAATAAAGCCAGCGCCAGATGATGCCAATCAAAACCATAGGCAAAATTTGAGGTAAAAAGAGTAAGGTGCGAAATAGGGTAACGCCCTTAAACCACCTTTGGTGGAGAATGCTTGAGAGCACTAAGCCTAAAACTATTGGAATAATGCTATAAAAAATCACAAACTGCAAATTATGGAAAATGCCTTGCCAGAAAAGCTTGTCTTGAAAAAGTTTTAGATAATTCCCCAAACCTAACCAAACTGGTCTACCAATGCCTGCCCAATCATGAAAGCTATACCAGAATGTTAACCCAAGTGGGTAGAGAACTAAGGCGGCAAAGATAAAAAAACCGGGCAGCAAATAAACCCAGCCCGTGTACCAGCGGTCACCTGGGCGCATGGTAATGCCACGCGCCCAGTTTGCTTGCTCTTTAGCCATATACCTGTTTCATTATTGTTTGCTGAGGTGCTCCTGAAAATCTTTGTCCAGTATAGCTACAAATTCTTCAGGTGTGACTCTACTTGCCTCGAGCTGTTGAATCGCTGAAGTCGTCGTATCATAAAAACTTGGTGTTGCCCAGTCTATGTAATGACCCATCGCATTGGCTTCGTTGATTTTTTGCCAGGCAATATAAGTATCAGCCACCAGGCTGCCTTCTTGAATTAAGCTTTCATCAGCTTTCATGGCAGGAACCAGACCCGCCTCTAACCAAAGGTCAGCTGCTCGTGGTGAATGCATAAAGTTAATGTATTCGGCGGCGAGGTCAGCATTTTTTGAATTAACGCTTATGGTAAAGGGAACTTCGGTACCGGCAATATGGGGTGGAATCGTGCCCTTGTTGGCTGCCAAGGGCGGCATCAAGAAAAACCCAATATCAGGATTACTAACAAATTCACCGGTAATCCAGGTACCCGTAATCATCATGGCAGCTTGCCCTTGTAAAAATAGACCCCATGAATCATCATAGCCAATACCAGAAAAGCCTTCGGTCAGGTAGCCCTGCTTCACCCAATCTTGAATGATGCGAGCAGCTTCAATATTGCCATCAGTAATCCAGGTACCCCCGCGGGCAAAAATCAGCTCGTCAAGCTCTTCAGTTGTGCTAAAAAGATGCTGCACACTGCTGTACAAGTGTATCCCTGGCCAACCCTCAAGATTTCCATAAGCTAGCGGTGTAATGCCAGCAGCCTTGAGGCTAGCAAAACTTGTTTGCATCTCTTCAAACGTTTCAGGAATACTAATACCGGCTTGTTTGAAAATCGCTTTGTTGTAATAAACGCCGACAAACTGAGCGGTTGAGGCCATTCCATAAAGATGCCCAATCCCAAACTTGTGATCATCTGACCAGCGAAAACGGTCAATCAGTTTAGATGAGTACAGGTCAGCCCAACCATATTTTTCGGCATAGGTGTCAAGATTTAAGAGTAAGCCTGCTTTGACAGCAGCTCCCATATCGTTAGCGCCTTGATTAACCATCGCAATGTCGGGTGGGTCATTAGAGCTAAGTGCTAAATTTACTGTGGCAATCAAATCGTCAAAAGACATACTATTGCGCTCAATCGTTACGCCTGGATGCGCCTCCAAGAACTCCTTATTTAGTTGCTCTTGTACTGAATTGGTGACACCGCGATTAAGCAAATCCCACTCTTTTAAGGTTTGTGCGGAGGCTACAGAGAGTAGCAGTAAAAGGCCGATAAGTAGTTTCTTCACGTTGTCCTCCCTCGAGAACATGCTAGAACGAGAGTCCCATAGTTTCTAATTAGTATAGTCAAACGACTGCTCTTAAAACGCATCACCTCCCTAATCAAGAACCAGCGAAAAGCTAGCTCTTTGGCGTTGCTGGCGCTGGCTCAAAACAGCTACCTTGAAACGGTCACCTCGAAAGGCTGACTTAAAAAATTCTAGGGGTTGGTTCTCTTTATTAAAACTGGTACCTTCAATCAGGAGCATACTTGTTCCCTTGGCTAGCCCCAGATGTTCTTCCTCAAACGGGTTGGCCACTGACGCCTCAATGGTTTGCTCGGCCTGCTCGAGCCGCACACCATAAATATCTTCAAGGATGGAATAAAGCGAAGCCTCATTTAAATTCATGCTTTCTAAACCTGCAAAGCGAGCGGCCGAAAAATAATTCCGCTCAATAGCCATAGGCACGTTTTCAATAAGACGTACCCGCACAATTTCTATGACCTCACGTTTTTCTAAAAGAGCCAGGGCTCGACTTATCTGAATAGAAGCAGGTTGTACTCTTTGCGAAAGAACTTTTGAACTTAGTTTGCTTTTTCGTCCGAGCATCGTATCGGTAAAACTCAGCATATTGATTGCGTCATAGGTGAGTTTGGGTTCAGCGACAAAACTGCCAACCCCAGACTTTACGATAACCAAACCCTCACGCTCGAGGCTTGCGAGAGCTTGTCTGACGGTCATGCGGCTTATGCCATAATTGTTACTCAAGTCACGCTCTGCTGGCAATTTGTCGCCTGGCAATAGTTGACCTGAGGCAATCTGCTCACGCATGATTTCTACCAGCTGGTAATAAAGGGGAGTGGATAGCGTTTTATCCATACCAATAAAGAATTCTCCGAAACCTCTTGAAGTATTATATTTCTGGTCTATACCACAAAACATAGCAGACAAGATAGGGATTGTCAACGTGCTCTTGAAAACCATTAGAGGCTTAAATGATGGGCTTTTGGTCTTGATTGACAAGTTCGAACTAGCTTGCTAATCTGGTCTAGACCAGATTAATTTCTGAGAGGACATTATGGCTAGTATCAAGCTTGCATATATTGGTGGTGGTAGCACCCGCGCACCTGGAACCGTTGCCTCCATTATTCATCAGGGTAAAAACTTTGATGGCAGTGAAATTGTGCTTATTGATTTAGATGAAAATAGGCTCGAGCTTGTTAAAACGATTGGCGATAAGTTAGCAAAGGCCAGAGGTATCAACCTTAAAATCACAACAACAACGGATAGGCGGGCTGGCCTTAGAGATTGTGACGCAGTTTTAACCAGTTTTCGTCCAGGTGGTTTTGAGGCTCGTTATCTTGATGAAAGTATCCCCCTTAAATACGGAGTGATCGGGCAAGAAACACAAGGGCCAGGGGGATTTTTTATGGCCTTGCGCTCAGTTTATGTGATGCAGGGCATTTTAAACGATATGGAAAGTGTTTGCCCTAAGGCTATTGTTTTTAACTATACCAACCCTATTAATCTTGTCTCGGAAGCTGTCACGCACCATTCACCTATACGTATTTATTCCCTTTGTGAGGGTCCCATTCTATTTCCAGGTCAGGTTGCCAAAGCTGCCGACCTCGAGCCTGCAAAAATGAGCGCTACGCTAATTGGTCTTAATCACGCCTCATGGAGCAGCAAACATCAGTATGAGGGTGATGACTTGTTTCCCCTCATTCAAGCAGCTTATGAGCGTAAGCGTAATGACCCCAATATCGATACCCATACCAAGAGACTTTTGCATATTGCGTCAGTCATGGAAAGTATTCCACCGACAGAGTATTTCCAATATTATTTTTTTAAAGACGAGGTTTTAGCGGAATTAAAGGCTAAGCCTAGAACGCGTTCACAAGACATTATGGCTTTGGTGCCTGATTACTGGAAGCACTACGCAGCGCAAGCTGAGGCCAAAGTTCCAGAGCTTGACCCAGAGCGCTCGAGAGGTGGTATTTATGAGCTCGAGCTTGCCCTTGACCTCATGGACGCTATCTTTAATGACCGCAAAGAAGTCTTGCCCGTTAATCTCCCTAATCAGGGGGCACTTCCAGACTTTCCCGATGACCTGGTTGTTGAAGTTCCGGCTTATGTTGATAGCACGGGCGCAACGCCCCTTACCAGTGGCCCTCTTCCCAAACCCGTTGCCGGTCTTTTAAAAATGCTGGGTGAATATCAATCCTTAACTGGTAAGGCTGCCTGGTCAGGTAATCGCAGAGATGCTATTCGAGCTTTAGCAAGTAACCCGCTGGTGATGTCACTAGCTAAGGCGGAACTTCTCTATGATGAAATGGCTGCAGCGCACAAAGCCTATTTGCCAAAGAGGTTAGTCAACTAAAATGCAAGTTCTGCGCGTACTTAATTCGAGTTTTAATCAGCACGGGGCAGCGCTGATTGCTAGCCTCCTTAGAGCCAAGCCAAATGCAAATTTGGTGATTGCAACTGGTAACACGCCGATGGGTGTTTATGATGAATTAGCAAAGCTAAAACTACAAGGAGAACTGGACAGCTCGAGCCTTCATGCTTTTCAGCTGGATGCTTATGCTGATGTGCCTCTAAGTGACCCACGCTCCCTGCAAGGCTGGTCGCGGCGTTCTTTTGTTGAACCTTTAGGTCTTGCTGAAAAGCAGTTCACGCCCCTCATAGGCTACTCTGACAATCATGAAAGGGCTTGTCAAAGCTATCATGATGCGGTGATTAAAGCAGGTGGTTACGATTTAGCCATTTTAGGGCTAGGTCCAAATGGACACTTGGGTTTTAACGAACCACCCTCGAGCAAGACCTCGACGACTCGCGTGATTAGCCTGACTGAAGAAAGCCTCATTAGCAATGCCGTCTATTGGGGCAGGGGAAATGTACCTACCCAAGCGCTGACTGCTGGCATGGACTTGCTATTAGCTGCTAAACAAATCTTGCTACTGGTAACAGGTAAGCATAAATACGAGATTTTACAAAAAACGCTTTATGGTGCGATTACGCCAGAAGTTCCCTCGAGCTATTTGCAGGCATCCCAGCACGTGATGGTACTTGCCGATGAAGCAGCTCTAGGCAGCTAAAGCTATGGAAATAGTTCTTGGGGTTGATGCAGGTAATACTAAGACCATTGCTTTAGTCTCAGATTTGCAAGGGAATATAGTTGGCAAAGGCCGCAGTGGTTGTGGCGATATTTATGGGGTAAAAGATAAGCTCGAGGCTATTGCTAATCTGCGAGAGGCTACTAAGCAAGCCCTTGCCCCCTTTGACCTGCTTCCCAGTCAAGCCTGCTTTTGTCTTGCGGGTGCTGATTGGCAAGATGATTATAAGTACCTCAAGGAGCAACTTATCGCTATTGTTCCTTACACGCCTTTTCAGCTTTATAACGACGGTTTAGGTGCGCTCCGAGCAGGCAGTCCTACGGGTTATGGTTTGGCCATTTCTGTAGGAACTTATGTGGCAACGGCCTCACGCTCCCCGACTGCTTTCTGGCATAGCAGTTTCTGGCAAGAGGAAAGTGGTGCACGTTATATGGCAGCCGATTGTCTCAAAGCCCTTTACCGCGCAGACCTTGGGCTAATGGCGACGAGTTCAATGAAAGATAGAATTCTCGAGCTTTATCAGTTGCCTACTGTTGAAGCTTTGCTCTACAACCAGACGAGTCTTCAGACCAAAGCGATTTTTATCCATGAAGGTCAGATTGTAAGGGTACTGCTTGAGGAAGCTGACAAAGGTGACAAGGTAGCGCTTAGTATTATCAAACATCATGCTGACTTACTGACAAATACGGCTTTGGTAGCTATTCGTAAGGTTGGGCTCGAGTCGCCGTTTCCCCTGGTGTTTAGTGGAGGAGTGTTAAAGCATCCCTCAAGACTTTTACCTGGTGAAATTGTGAAGCGCTTACAAACACACTACGCTATAGACGTCGTTAACAGTCAGCGCGAACCGGTGCTCGGGGCATTACTCTTTGCCTTAGAAGCAAAAGCTCTAGCCAATCAGCAGACGCTTGAGCGACTCGAGGCAAGTTTACCTGAAGCCGCATTTTTCAGCACATAGGAGGACTATGACAGTCAAGTTAGGCATTCTGGGATGTGGCAGTGTTTTGTGGGGGCCTTATTTAAGCCTGCTCGAGCCGCTTATACGTGAAGGTCGTGTTGAAATTTGCGCTGCCTATGACCCGATTCCAGCCAAGGCAGAGGCCGTTAACAAAAGACTTGGACTGACAAAGAGGGCAAACAGTACTGAAGAGGTCATTGACCATAAAGAACTTAATACCGTAGGTATTTTTACCAGTATGAAGGCACATGCCAGCCTGACCATTGCTGCGCTCGAGGCGGGCAAGCATGTGCTGGTTGAAAAACCTATGGCGACTACCTTGGCAGAGGGGCAGCGGGTGCTTGAAGTTGCCCGAAAGGCCAAGGGAAAACTTATTTGCGCACCTCATATTTTATTGTCACCAACCTATCAGGCAATGTACGCTCACATTAAGGAAAAAAGTATAGGGGAAGTGCTTAGTGCAAGAGCGCGCTACGGCTGGTCTGGCCCCTGGTGGGGTAAATGGTTTTACGAACCAGGAGGTGGCTCGCTCTTTGATTTGGGCATCTACAACGTAACCAGTCTTTGCGGCTTTATGGGGAGTGCCAAACGTGTGACGGCTATGGCGGGAGTTGCCATTCCTGAACGAGAAGTTGAAGGTGAGACGATAACTGTGAACCCTGACGCTGAAGATAATGCCCATGTTCTGATTGACTTTGGTCAAAACCGTTTTGCAGTGATAACGACGGGATTCACGATGCAAAAATACCGCTCACCCGCCATTGAGCTATATGGCAGTACAGGGGTGTTGCAAATGCTTGGGGATGACTGGGCACCGGAAGGTTATGAACTCTGGCGCAATACCAAGGGAACTTGGGAATTTTTCCCAGACACTGAACCTGGCTGGCCTTGGACTGCCGGTATGACACATCTGGTTCGTTGTATTGAAGAAGATGCAAAGCCGCTCATTCGACCTGAGCACGCTTATCATGCACTTGAGATTATTTTGGCGGCTAAAGCAGCTGCTAAAGATGGGCAGGCTCGAGCTATTTCAAGTCAGTTCCCAGCCCCTGATTACCTAAGCCTGGCTAGCCAAGACGATGCCGAAAAACGCAAACGTCGCCAGCACGACCCGAGGTCACTATGAGTCAACAAGAAAATTCTACCAAAGTCAGCTATCAAGCTTCACCGCGCCCCTCTTTTGATAAAGCTACCCTTATTCGCTATGACACTGTGACGCGACATCTTTGGGGAGATGATGAAGCTGGACGCGTGGCTGACTGGATTTATGTATCGAGTCAAGACATTCATCAAATTGTCTTTGGGCTTCCGCCGGGAGGGGTGTTTCGGCATTCCGAGGCTTACCGAACCGTTTTTGGTGCAGATGAAGTCTTACTCGTTTTAGAAGGTGAAATGGCCTTTTCTAATCCAGAAGAGGCTGAAGTTCATGTGGTCAAGCAAGGTGAAGCAGTCTTCTTTCGCAAAGATACCTGGCATCATGCGCATAGCGTGAGTCAGGATGCTTTGAGAGTGCTCGAATTTTTTGCTCCACCGCCCGCAACAGGAACCTCCGGGGCATATGCTAAAACTAAGCCCTATCTTTCAGAGTCGCGTTATACGCGAGATGAGCTTTTAACGCACTGGCCAGCTAAGCAAGCTGAAACGCTTAAAACCAATACTATTCGTGTTATCAGAGAGCAAGATCTGTTGTGGCGGCTCGAAGGTAAAGACCCTATCTTGGTAGGTATTCTGGCTTCAACTGAGCATCTTATGGTGGGAAAAGTCAGGCTTTTACCTGGTCAAGTTTCAAGTGTTCATACCCACGCTGGGGCTGAAAGTATCTATGTCTTAGAAGGAACCCTTAATGTTTTAACTCAAGAAGAAAATGGTAAGCAGTGGCTCGAGGCAAAGCCTAAAGATGGCATTTTTATTCCTTCAAAGGCAAGTCATCAATATTACAACTATAGTGCTGAGATCGTTGAGTTTGTTTTTGGAGTCGCGCCAAACTATTTACCTTGATGATGGAACGGTACGCTATTGGTATTGATATAGGCGGCACAAAAATTGCCGCAGGCTTGATTTCAGAATCGGCTAAGGTTTTGTTTCCTAAACATGTCCCTACCGAGGCACACCTTGGGGGCGAGGCTGTTTTAGCCAAAGTTGACGGGCTCATTCAAGAGCTTTTACAAAAGGCTCAAGGCATACAGATTGAAGGTATTGGGCTTGGTATTGCAGAATTGGTTGATAATCGAGGCAAAATAAGCAGCAGTCACACTATCAAATGGCAATGGCTTGACGTTCGGTCAAGACTTTCCCGAGACTTTCCCATGGTTATTGAAGCAGATGTGCGTGCAGCAGCACTGGCTGAGGCGCGTTTTGGGGCTGGAAAAAATTTTAAGAATTTTCTTTTTATAACCGTAGGAACGGGTATCAGTCATAGTCTGGTCATAGCCGGAACTCCCTATGCTGGAAGCCATGGCAATGCGCTACTCTTTGCTTCTAGCCCCATTACGATTTACGATAAGAATGAAGCAAAAACCTACCCTGCTCTTGAAGATTTTAGTTCAGGGCCAGCAATTGTAAAGCGTTATAATCAAGCAACAGGGAAAACGTTTCTTAAGGGGCAAGAAGTTGTTGCTGCTTCTGAGCAAGGCGATAGGGAAGCCCAGTTCGTGCTCGAGTCTGCGGGTACGGCTTTGGGTGCTGGTGTGGGGTGGTTGGTCAATACCCTAGACCCAGAGATTATTGTTCTTGGTGGTGGTCTTGGAGTATCTGAAGGGCATTATTGGCAGGCATTTGAAAGCTCTATACGACAGCATATCTGGGCTGAAGTGAGCCAGAAAATTAGCCTTCACAAAGCCGCCTTTGGTATAGAGGCAGCTATGCTAGGTGCAGCACTCAAGGTATTTGAAGGCGAAAATATTTTTTGAGAAATGTATAGGCTTTCCAATTTTTATTGGTAAATATCGGCGGGTTCAATCTGATTCCGTGTTCACTCGTCATTCCGCCTTTAGCCCCAGCGAAGGCTGGGGGAGGCTGGAATCAATAGCCTAGAATTTGACGAAACCTGCATTTGCAATTCTCAAATCATTTTAGATTGATTATATAAATAAGGGGTTGAACTCAATTTTCCCATTTAAAAGTTTGGTGCTAGGGTTTAAGGGCGAAATACTTTGCGGTGTATTCAGTAGAAATTTCAATTCTTGTTGCTTGCCTTTTCTACCAACAGTCTCACTGAGCAGGGAAGGTATAAACATCTTGCTGATAAGCAATGCCCGTATGCAATTCTCCGTCAAACTCGAAAAATGTAGCATTTTCCCAGTGGGAACCCTGTCCCCAAAGCGTAGAACATTTGGTTGAAACCCAGGCGGGCTCCCAGTAAATGACCCCCAACGCCTTACTTGTTATTAGACTTTGGCTTAAATCATGCATATAGCTGCGTTGACCCTCTGAGGTTATAGGGTAGTCTTTTAACCCCTCCGTTAGAATATTGCTTGCGGTTTCTTCAACATAATCGAGCGTCCAGGGGTAGGCTGTTTCGACGATCATGACTTCTTTTTTGAACCGTTCGCGTAAAAATCCTACCTGCTCGGCTAAATCGGTGATACTAAAGCTGCTCCACTGAGGGTAATAAGAAATTCCAATAATGTCAAAGCCCTCGATCCCAGCTTTTTCCGCTTCCGTAAACCACCAGGTAGTATTTTCGGGCTGAGCTACGTGCAAAAGAATTTGAATACTGAGTTTATGGGTAGTAGAAAAATCTCTTACGGCGCGAATTCCAGCATTAAAAAGCTGAACATCCCTTGGCCAGTCAGATTTAATAATTTCTTTTAACATCCCAGAATTGGTTTCATTGCCAATTTGCACAAAATCAGGGGGTAAGCCTTCTTTATAGAGTTCGCTCATGACCTCTTGGGTATAGCTATATACGGCATTTGCTAAATCATTCGTAGTTTCAAGTGTTGCCCAGGCCTCTGGTATAGTTTGCCTTCCTGGATCAGCCCAGGTATCTGAGTAATGAATGTCAAGCATCGTTGACATTCCAGCGTTTTTGGCTCGCCTGAAGGTTTTTTTGACATCGGATAGATTGCTATAGTTTGTCCAAGTTGGCGTATGCCAGAGTCTTGCCCTCACTAGAGTTGAGCCAAAATCGTGAAATAAGTTAAAAGGGTCTTGCGGTTCGCCTTTTACTTTATATATTGCGCCACAGTCTTCCATTTCATTGACGTAAGACAAATCAACCCCGAAGTAAAACATTGTTGCTCCTTCTTGTGCCTTAATACCCCCATAAAATAAGCAAAACAGACTTAAAGCTAGGATGACTTTCATAGTGGCTTACCATACTCTGTGAGGAGCTTAAGATTCCAGTAGCTTAGAGAATTAGTGTGTGTGTGATCTGTTGTCGGTAGAATTTACCCAATACGCATAGCTTTCTCTGAACGGGGCTCGAGCCACTATCTGAAATACTTTAACTTTCAAGTAGCCAATAAATTCAGATTGCTTAAGGTCACTGGCTATGAACTTAAGGGCTCTTTATATAGGGCAGACGTTTAGGGAAAATCGGCTAGGGTAGCTTGGGTCGCAAGGCATAATATGACATCAAGCAGTTGGCAGCCATACTTTAATCTCAGAGATCAATTCCCGAGACTTGCCTCGAAACAAAGGTGCGTCAAGGTAAGCAAAGCTTACGAGATTATTCTTATTACTATGGGCTTGCCGCGGGAAATTTTTGTTTAACATAAGCAGCCATTTTATAAACGGTCATCAAGTAATGATTTCGTAGGTTACGGTAAATGGGCTTTGAAAACCCGTGCTATTTGATATGGGTTACGTTCCTGATTGGTAATTTCTACCTAAAAGGTGTTTTCTAAGTGCAAAATAGCAATATATTTTCGGCTGTTTGCCTTATTTGTTTACTTAATAAAACCCTTTGATTGGAAATAATTCAAACTAACAAGTAGACTGTTTTAATTAAGGGCTCGAGCTCTTAATTTGGGAGGTCACGATGCTTCGAAAATATCTCGTTGCAACTTTATTTTGTCTTACGTTTTTCCTGCTTAGTATTTCATTGGCACAAGGTGAATTGGTCGTGGGTTTGCAGGGAGATATCGTAGCGGTTGACCCTGTTTATGCCTATGATTTCACTGCTAACCCAGTGGTTTGCCAAATTACTGAAGGACTACTTCGTTTTGAAAATGGGGAAACGCTAGCCCCAAATTTGGCCGAGAGCTGGGAGAACCCTGACCCATTAACGTACATTTATCATTTGCGTCAAGATGTGACCTTTCAAGATGGCAGTCCCATGACTATCGATGATGTTATTTTTAGTATGGAACGTACCCGTAACCCAGAAACAGCCTCTTATGTTGGCTGGATGTATGACAGTGTCGATACGATAGAAAAAGTAGATGACTGGACGATTAAAGTTAGTCTTAAGCAACCCGATGCTCTCTGGCAGTATGTTCCTGCTACAACAGCCGGTCATGTTATAAGCAAAGCCTATTATGAAGCCCACAAAGATACGTTTGGTAAACCCGAAGGTGGTCTCTTGGGCACAGGGCCTTTTAAGTTTATGAGCTGGTCAACGGGTAGTGAGATTGATCTGGAAAAATATGATGGCTACTGGAATAAAGCTAACGGTGGCCCTTATCTAGACAAGCTTACCTTTAAAATTTTACCTGAAGCTACGACTCGCATTGCTGGTTTGCAAACGGGGGAAGTACAAGCTCTTTTAGGGACAGACTCTACACCTGCTGATCAATTGCCCATTGCCATGAAAATGGACAATATCACGGTTGACTTTCAAGATAGCTACCTGACCTATTTTATAGCCTTTAATACTCAGCGCCCACCGTTTGATAATGTCAAGGTTCGTCAAGCGCTAAATTATGCTTTAGACAAAGTTTTACTGACCCAAAATCTTTATCCTGTTTCGGATGCTGTCAGCGTAGCAAAAGCGGTTGACGTTATGCCAAGGCTCTGGACATTTGAAAAAGATAAATGGCAAGCAGCCTATGATGCTTTACCTGATTATGCCTTTGATATGGATAAGGCAAAGCAACTTTTAGAAGAATCAGGTGTCGCAGATGAACTTAATGGCAAAGTTATTACCACTGACGAAAACCCCTTAACTTTAGGAATGGCGTTGGCATTGCAGGCAGCTGCGGCTGAATTAGGCTACGAATTAGAAATTAATAAAGTTACCTTCCAGGAATCCATCAGCTTGGCCTTTAGTGGTGCACGCGATTATGATATTTTACCCATTCCTTGGGGTTCAGATTTTCCTGATCCATCAGGTAATTTGCTGCCTGTTTTTCACTCGAGATATGTGGGTGATGGTGGCTCAAACTTTGGTAATTATGTCAATCCAGAAGTAGATAAGCTCTTAGATGATGCAAACAGTTTAACCGACAATGCTGAACGTACAGATTTAATGGTCCAGGCTGAACAAATCATTGCTCAGGACTCACCTTGGATTGTGATTTTGCACCCTAAACAAACCTTTGTACTCAACAATGACTTTGAAGGCTATACGATTACCCCACTTTGGTACTGGGATGCTTTTGCCAAAGACATTAAAATGAAATAACTGCAGTGCCCTTATGTTCTAGCCTGAGAGCGTTATTTAGGCTAGAACATTTTAATGAGTGCAAATAGCTTTGACTTTTCTCAGCAATGTCATCATTCAAAACAAATGAGATGAAATCTTAATGACCAGCTATATCCTTAAGCGCTTGCTAGCTCTAATTCCCATCCTGATATTTACCTCATTTCTGGTATCAACCTTGGTACGTCTTACGCCAGGCGACCCTGCTCTAATCATGGTTGGGGGCAGGCGCACCTCTCCTGAGATCTTACAAGCCATTCGCCATCAATATGCCCTGGATAAAAGTGTTCTCGGTCAATATGTCTTTTGGGTTGGTAATGCTGTTAGAGGAAACTTAGGAGAAAGCTTTAGGCTAAAGCAAAAAGTCTCGAGCCTTATTGCAGCTCGTTTACCTATTACGATGCAGCTAATTATTTTCAGTGGCGTATTATCCTTGGTCATCGCTTTGCCTTTGGGCATTCTTGCCGCAGTGTACAAAAATACTTGGGTAGATTATCTGGCAACCTTAGTAAGTTTGCTGGGCATGTCCTCACCTGTTTATTTTAGTGGGATTGTCTTCATTTTGATTTTTGCCTATACCCTGGATTGGTTCCCAGCTTTAGGTGCAGGAAAAGGGCTTTGGGACAGGCTTTATCATCTCATTTTGCCCTCGAGCGTATTGGCCTTAAACATGGCGGCGCTTACCTCGCGTATGACCCGCTCATCTATGCTAGATGTTTTTGGAAATGATTACATTACGGTTGCTAAAGCAAAAGGACTTGCCTGGCGCAGAGTCGTGTTACGTCATGCCTTTCGCAATGCCTTGATTCCTGTGGTGACCGTAGCTGCTTTGCAATTAGGTTTCTTATTTGTGGGGAGTGTATTGGTTGAATTCACCTTTGGTTTAGGGGGATTAGGGAGTTTGATTACTGATGCTATACAAAACCGCGATTACCCGGTGGTACAAGGAACAACGCTCTTTTTGGTGACGGTTTTTGTACTTTTAAATCTTGTCACGGATTTGCTTTATATGGTCATTGACCCCAGAATCAGGTATGGCTAATGCTAAGTCTAGAAAAGGCTCGAGCCTCTACCCTTAAAAAACCATTTTGGCGTTCACCCTTTTTTCGTAACCGTACCGCAGTCTTAGGCAGTTTGTTATTAATCTTGCTTGGCTTTGCTTCACTGGCTGCTCCTTGGGTAAGCAACTATAATCCAGTAAAACAAGATATGACCAGCTCGCTTCAGGCACCGACTAAGACTCACTGGCTCGGTACTGATAAACAAGGGCGAGACACCTGGAGTCGGGTAGTTTATGGCTCGAGGCCCACCTTGCTCGGGGCACTATTTGTGGTGCTTATTGCCTATCTTATTGGGGTTCCTTTAGGACTGATGTCTGGCTACTATGGGGGACGCATGGATACTCTTATCATGCGAATACTAGACATGTTACTTGCGTTTCCTGCATTATTGCTGGCTATTTTGATTGTTGCCACTTTTGGGCGCGGACTTGTGAATACGGTTATTGCTCTGGGTATTGTTTATATTCCAGCCATAACTCGCGTGGTGCGAAGTGCTACGCTGGTTCAGCGTAATCTTAACTATGTTGAAGCTGCAAAAGGAAGTGGAATGGGCGATGCTCGGATTCTATTTCGGCACCTTTTGCCCAACGTAGCTTCACCTATACTTGTACAAGGCAGTAATGATTTAGCCTATGCGATTTTAGATATTGCGGCTCTTTCCTTTTTGGGCTTGGGGATCCAACCCCCTGATCCAGACTGGGGTTCTATGCTAGCTGAAGGTCGTTCGTTTTTACTTTTATCTCCTTACGTCTCTATTTTTTCTGGTTTGGCTATCATGATTGCGGTTATTGCTTTTAATTGGTTTAGTGACGGCCTGCGCGCGCAGCTAGACCCAAAACAGCGAAAGTAAGGAGACTAATTAACCACTTCTTTTAAAGACATCTATTAGGTCTATACTCAAACATATAAGGCAATTTTATAAAGGCAAATAAGCTAAACCTTTAGTTCTAGGAGGAAAGATGGCAGTACCTTACCCATTTAAAGAAGGTAAAATTAGTTTTAAGGGTTATAACACCTGGTACCGAATTGTGGGTGAAAAAGAGGAGTCAGGTAAATTTCCCCTACTTTGCTTGCATGGTGGGCCAGGTGTGCCCCATGACTACCTCGAGTCTTTAGAGGCTATGGCTGCTACAGGCCGCAGGGTTATTTTTTATGATCAACTGGGTTGTGGTAACTCTGACCATGTAGATGACCCTGCTATGTGGACGGTTGATTTGTTTGTTGAAGAAGTTGATGTAGTTCGCAAAGCTTTAGGTCTGGATCAGCTTCACATCCTAGGTCAATCATGGGGTGGCATGTTAACGATGCAGTACATGCTAACACAGCCTAAGGGGGTAGCGAGTATCACTATTGCAAGTTCACCCTCGAGCATTCCAATGTGGCTTTCCGAAGCAAATCGTTTGCGCGCTGAATTGCCTAACGAAGTACAAAAAACGCTTCTAAAGCATGAAGATGCCGAAACCACCAATGACCCTGACTACCTTGCAGCTATGCAAGTATTTTATGATCGTTATGTTTGCCGTGTTGTTCCTAATCCACCTTATGTGCAACGAGCCTTTGCCAAACTGGGAGAGTGGCCACAGGTTTATCACACAATGAATGGCCCTAGCGAGTTTCATGTGATTGGTGTGATGAAAGATTGGGATGTGACCGCACGCCTTGGTGAAATCAAAGTACCAACCCTGGTAACGACGGGGCGCTTTGATGAGGCCACGCCGTTAATTGGCGAAACGGTGAATAAAGGGATTAAAGGCTCTGAGTGGGTAATTTTTGAAAAGAGTGCGCACTTAGCTCATGCTGAAGAACCTGAAAGGTACATGGCAGTCTTGGCAGACTTTTTGGCGAGAGTAGAAAGTAGTGCTTAAATGAAAACACAAGAAGGAATGATTCAAGTAGATGGCTATCAGGTCTGGTATCGCCGTATAGGCGAAGGAGGTATACCTCTTTTAACCTTGCATGGTGGACCCGGAGCTGGGCATGACTATTTGGAAAGCCTGGAGGCTTTATCTGCTATTCGTCCTATTATATTTTTTGACCAACTTGGTTGTGGTAAATCAGATCAGCCTAATGACCGCTCGCTTTGGAAAATACAGCGTTTTGTTAAGGAGGTAGATGTCGTTAGGCAGGTACTAGAGTTAGATCAGATTCATTTATTAGGTCAGTCTTGGGGAGGTTGGCTAGGTATTGAATATATGCTCTCTAATCCAAAAGGTATTTTGAGTCTTACACTAGCCTCTACTTCTGCCAGTATGCCGCAGTTTATTGCAGAAACCAAGCGCTTAAAATCTGAACTTCCCTCAGAAGTTTATCAGACTATGCTGAAATATGAAGCAGCTGAAGACTATCATCATCCTGACTACGAGGCAGCTGTAATGGAGTTTTATAAACGCCATGTCTGCAGACTGGAAGCTTGGCCAGATTGTCTACTTAGAACTGTGCAAAACTTTGAGGGTAACGCTGTTTATGAAACCATTAATGGTCCCAACGAATTTACTGTAATTGGTAATCTCAAAGACTGGAATCGGATTGATCGATTACATGAAATTACGGTACCTACCCTGATTACTGTTGGGCGCTATGACGAACTTACCCCTGCTTGTGCTGAAACTATGAGGCAGGGTATCACAGGTTCACAAATGCATATTTTTGAGCACAGTTCCCACAGCTCCCATCTGGAAGAACCCGAAAGATATATGGCTGTTTTGGCAGATTTTTTGGCAAGGGTTGAAAGTGGGATGCTTCATTAAAACGATACTACTTTGTCAGGATTTGCACAGACTGATTGGTTATTGCTAGCGACCTTCAAGGCTCGAGCCAGTGCTCCACCTTATAGCCATATTTCTTTTCAATTGAGGGAAAATAAGAGGCTGGGCCTTTTGGCTTGTCTTCATTTGCCATAAGTAAACTCCTTGAATTTAGACCATTTTTGTAATGAAACTGCCAAGACACGATGGCTGTCTACTGACCAGGCTTAACCTCGAGCCCACGAAGCAGGGGAGTCGGCTGTAGCGTTGGTTAGCAGTTAGTCTCTGCGCTTTAATTCGTCGGGTGT
>JAHEBB010000569.1 GCA_024642575.1 Trueperaceae bacterium
TTACAAGAGTCAGAGGCAAAGGCTCTGGTTGTTTCAGACCTTCAGCTACTAGAGGAGCTTAGGCCTGTTTTGGCGAACGTGCCAGAGCTAAAACGCATTATTATTTACGAGGCACCCAAAATCAAAGTTGATTTACCTGAAGGGCTCGAGCTTTTAACGCTTTCTGCGCTCGAGCAACAAGGTAAGATCATTTATGAAAAAGATTCTGAAAAAGCTAACCTGCTAAAAGCAAGCATTCGCGCGACAGATTTAGCGACTTTGCTCTACACCAGTGGCACGACGGGCATGCCCAAAGGCGTCATGCTAAGTCATGAAAATATTTCTTCAAATGTGATAGCGGCATTTACCGGTATGACCAGTATGAAAAAGGGGCAAGAAGAAACAGCCATTGCCTTTTTACCGCTTACGCATATTTTTGCCAGAGCCTTGCACTATGGTCTGATGTGGTACGGCAACAGCGTTTATTTTAGTGATGCTGAGCGTCTGCGGGAAGATTTAAAAGACGTCAAACCTACCTATTTTGCCGCCGTTCCCAGGGTGCTTGAAAAAGCCTTTGAGCGCATTCAGGCCACGGGGGAAAGCTTAACAGGCATAAAGCGAAATCTTTTTGACTGGTCCATGGAACTAGCAAGACAGTTTGATGTCAGTAGCGAACCTACAGGCTTTTTTGCCTTGCAGCTTAAAATTGCTGATAGGCTAGTGTTTTCAAAATGGCGCGAGGCACTTGGTGGACGTATAAGGCATATCAGTGTGGGTGGCGCAGCGCTTCGCCCTGACCTGGTTAATGCCTTTGGTGCAGCAGGTATTAGTCTTTTGCAGGGTTATGGCTTAACCGAGACCAGTCCTGTCATTAGTTTTAACCGCAGTGAAAGAAATAAAGCGGGCACAGTCGGCGAAGTTTTAGCAGGAGTTGAAGTCAAGCTAAGTCCTGAAAAAGAAATTCTGGTACGCGGCCCCAATGTTATGCAGGGTTACTACAAAAGTCCAGAAAAAACCGCTGAAGTTTTGCAGGGTGGCTGGTTTCACACGGGCGATTTAGGGGAATTTTCCGAAGACGGCTACTTGAAAATAACAGGGCGTTTAAAAAACCTGTTTAAACTTTCTACGGGTAAATACGTCATGCCCCAACCGCTAGAGGAAAGGCTCGAGGCTGAACCTCTGATTGCCAATGCCTTGATTGTAGGTGAAAACGAAAAATACTGCGCGGCCTTAATATTCCTAAATAGAGAAATGGTTAAGGGTGATGACCCTGAAGCTTTAAAACAAGCTGCGTTTAATGAGCAACTAAAAGCCATTTTGCAACGTGCAAATGATGATATGCCGCACTGGTCAAGCCTTAAAAAAGTTGCCATTCTTTTAGATGAATTAAGCATTGAAAATAATATGTTAACGCCAAAAATGAGTGTCAAGCGCAATCTGGTTTTAGACAAATACAAAGACTATGTTGAGGCACTTTTTGGTCGGCATGAAGCAGAGCTTAGTCGGGGCATTATCTTAGATATTTAAGCTCTAATGCGGTAATTGGAAAAATTGTTTTTAAGCCTACTTTTAGTAAAGGGTCATCGGCGAAGGAATAACTTGAGAGGAGTTGCAAGCTAGGGACGCTGGTGTTTTGGGTTTTAACAGCAATGGCTGGGCTTTCGCTTTCGTTGCCTGAGGCATCTTTGGCGACAGCGATGAGTTCTAAGTCCGTTTGGTTAGGCATGTTGCTGCTGGCGTTCCAGTTGACGACGAAGGGGCTAGTACCTACAGCGCTGTTGATGAAAACACCTCTGCTACTACTTCCCTTTCCACGGACGTAGAGGTCTACGCCTTTGATGCCCAGGTCATCTACAGCGTTTATCAGGACAGCTACTGTGCCTGAGACGGGAGAGTTGGGGGCGGGGAAGGTTATTGATACAGTGGGAGGGGAGGAATCTGGGGTACTACAGGCAGATAGCAGCCCTACTAGAAGTAATAACCAGAGACCTCTTAATGTAATCCTATTTGTCATATGAATTTGCTTCCTTTAGTTGACATGAGATGTTGAGTGAGAAGGTGGGTAAAGGACTAAATGTTTATTCCGACTCAGTAACTCTTTCTACATGCCTAAGCAGATAATCGGAGAAATCTTCTGCTTCAATCTCACTTGCTTGTTCATTAAACGGAAAAACTGACCAATTAACAAGAACAGGTGAAGCCTCTTTACTGAGTCTACAATCAAGATAATACTCTTGACCGTTTCCAACTGAGCCAATCACGATCAGATGTGAAGGAAGCTGAATTTCTTGACGTTCCTTTAAAGTCATTCCAACCATATTTGGTACACCAAAAACATCAAGCCTATCCTTAATGATGCCGTAAATTTCGAAGGAAGCAAAATTGCCAACACTATAGTCTTTTAAGAATTGCCTATAGGTTGCAGGAAGTTTAAGGTTCAACTTTTCTTCAGCCAGTCGAATAATCTCTTCTGAACATTCACCGTCAAAATCAGCCAAATCAGCGTTGTTTTTTATCAGTTCAACGGCTTGATTGTAAGTCTCAATACCCATTAATCACCACCTTTATGTTTAGAAATTGGGGTCAAAATCATTTGCTCATTGCATCCAATACTGACGTTTCCACTTATCAAATGCAAGTCTATCTATGCCTGAGGGTATCGAATTTGGATTGATATGAATGATACCTGAGTACTGGCGATGCATTTCAGCAGTAATTTCTGCTATGCCACTGTCATTGGTTTGAATTAAATGGTGTAGATTTACCTCTACGCCATCTGGTCCTATTGGTGCCAAACCACTTTGCATTCGCTCAAGATTTGTTCTTCCTCTCAGATCCACGAAATTTGGATTTATGAGGTCATCTCTTTGAAAAACGCGAATGCCGTCAAAATCTGTTGTAAAGTTCCAAAACTTTCTAGCAATATTTGGAAAACAATCATTATTATGGGTTAATAACTGCCCCTCACCCACAAAAAAGGTATGAGCACCTTCAACATGCAGGTTGTAAACCATCTGTGGTTCATGAACAAGTTCGGTTTTCTTAACCCTTACAAAGCCACCATCCCTGGTTTCAATCTGGTCATTTGCCTGAATGTCTTTTGCCTCAGTCCATGAACCGTTAACCAAAAAGGGATGTTCTGGCGTGGTTTGTATGACTTCATCCTGGGTGTAAAGATAAAGCAACTCATCTGTCCAACGTTCGGACTTACCTATGACTCTGGCTAAGACTCTACCTTTGGCATCTGGTGTGTAGCTTGTTGGGCTATAGCTTTCTTGTTTAACCTCTTTGACATTACCTGTGATATCACCCGTCAGATAAACCTTATCCCCTGGTAGGAGTTGTTTGGCTACTTTGA
>JAHEBB010000570.1 GCA_024642575.1 Trueperaceae bacterium
ATTAATTGTGGAGAGTGTAATGTTACTAATGATGAACCTATAAGTTATTTAGAAGGGCTCGAGTACGCAACTAACCTTGAAGAGCTCCGCTTAGTTTCACATGATATTGTCGATATTGAGTCAATTCGTGGGCTAAGTAATCTAAGAGTTCTTGACTTATCTAATAACGAAATCTCAACGCTCGAGCCGCTTGCTTTTTTAGGCAACTTAGAAGAGTTGAATCTTGGGAATAACAAGCTTAACGATATAAGTCCTTTAAGCCAACTTACAAACCTAAAACAGTTGCGCTTGGGCTTGGCAGTGGTTTGGGAAAACTACAGTAACACTAACACTATTACGGATTTTTCACCCCTAGAAACCCTTAGCAATCTTGAGATTTTAGATTTGAGTGGTTCAGATATCAAAGAGCTGAGTTTTTTACCGCCTCTCACAAAGCTAAAAGTATTAAATCTGTCCTTTAATCCTTTAACAGATGTTACCGTCATTAGCCTTCTAGAAAACCTTGAAGAGCTAAATCTAGAGATGACGAATGTAACAGTTGTGCGGCCATTGGCAAAGTTGAACAAACTAAAAAGTCTTAATCTGAGTAAGGTTGATATTGGTGTAGGCGAGGTTCTTCTTGGAGAAATTGATGAACCTATAACAGATATTGATACTTTAGAGAACTTACCTTTGCTCAAAAATCTTGACTATTTGACAGTTGCAGAATATAGGGCTTTTCGGGAAGAAGAGCGAATGAGATATGCAGCCGAGAGTCAGTCAGTACTAAGTAAAGTAGAGCCTTTAATACAAATTGAGGCACATATGTCACGCGTGAGCTTTATCGCTCGACATCCCAGTCAAAATATGCTGGCTACCGCCTCTGAAGATGCCAGCATAAAACTCTGGGACGCTTCTACCGGCGCAGCCATGGGAACTTTGTTAGGACACACTGCTTGGGTAAATGGTCTTGCCTTTAGCCCAGATGGTTCTCTTCTAGCATCTGCCTCAGATGATAAAACTGTGCGTATTTGGGATGCTAAAAGCGGCATTGAGCTGTACTCACTCCTAGGTCATACAGATTGGGTTGGAAGTGTAGCTTTTCATCCCTCAGGTCAATATTTAGTTTCTGCTGGAGGAGACGGTGCCATCAAGGTCTGGGACTTAGGAACAAAAGCGCTTTCTAGAGAACTCTTGGGTCATGGAAGCTACGCCAGGGCTTTTTTTAATGATAATGGAACAAAGCTGGTCTCTGCTTCGGGTGATAAAACCGTGCGTATCTGGGATTTTGTAACTGGTAAAGAACTACTAAAGCTTACAGGTCATACGGAGGGTGTCTTGTTTGCTGCATTTAGCCCCGATGGCACAAGAATTGCTTCTGTCTCGGGTGATAGCACAGTTCGTTTATGGGATGCCTCTATCGGTGCACCTTTGTATTTACTTACAGGACATGAGGGTAAAGTTGTATCTCTAGTATTTAATGAGGATGGTAGTATTTTATACAGTGCGGCTGAAGATGGTTGGGTGTTTGGCTGGGATACCAAAACGGGAGTAAAGCTTAGCCAGTTTGGACCTCATGATGATCGTGTACTAGCGCTGGGTTTTTCTAATAACCAAGTGGTTTCAGGTACGGCAAGAGGGTCATTATATTTTTGGTGAGCCTTGTGCCTAGCACTCACTATACCGACTCCGTCAAGTAGGAAAAGTAGCTAGTAATTTGGGTTTATGAATTCGTGTACTTATTTGCAATTTAGTGTTACAAAAAAGATGGTTAAGCCCTACATGGGCTGAGTTTGAGTTATTGATCTAAACCCGCTGAGGGTTTTCTTGACCTTTAAAATGGGGAGCCACAATTAGGTATGAGGCTAATCTAAAAGTCAACGGTTAAAAGGCAACGGTTAAAAGGATTTAATAGAGAACCTAAAGAACCGAATCCTTCAAACGTCGATTTCACTTCTCTAGGTTCGCCATTAATACCGTAGTGTGTAAGAGTTACACTACTCAGCCAACTTACTGCTATCTTCCACTCGATTTGTTGCCTGTATAAGTCGGGAGATATCAGCGTAATTTCTTAGTCTCCCTTAAACATTTTTCAAGCCTTTTGATTTCCCTTTTATCATTCCTGACCTGAGCATTTTCGAGAGCAAGCTTAAGGTTAGAAATCATCTCTGCCTTGGTCTCACCAGCAATCAATTCAGCTTTGTCTAAAACATAGGTTTCCCTGGCAACTTCAATGCCTCGCCATTCCCTGATTAATTGCCTTAAGTCCTTTAGCCAAACAAGCATGCTCGAGCCTAACCTTTATCCCTAACGGAGTTCTTAAGAAAACCTTGCAAATAAGTGTAGTTTATAAACTCAGGTATAAATCTTAAAACTGGCGCAGCCAGATAACGTCGTCAGCGGGTAATACCTTCCTCGGTAATAAAGCCCACCGCCACCTGTTCCACAAAAGGTTTTGCTATAAGGAGATGTGTAACTTCGTTCGTAATAGTCATAAGAATTAAGGGAATAGTTAATAACAGCTTGTCTACTCCCTGACTTTCTATATCTGAAGTTGTAAATTTCAGCCCATATGCCAATGGAATCTACAAAGGTATTACACTTCACCGTATGTGAAGTGTAAAATTTATACGGACTAAAAAAGCCACGATTTACGTTTACTCTACGTGTGCAATACGCTAATCCGAAAAGCTGCTGAGGCTCGTGCTCTGAGCGTAAACGCTCTTCATACTCAGCCTTAAACTGCTTGGCTGTTTCAATTAGCTGACTAAGCTCTTTATCACTGACTTCATAGCTTGATAAAAATGTCTTAAGCTCAGCTTCATCCGTTAAATCAAAGCCTTCACTTGGCTTTAATTCAAAGCCTTCTTCTGCAACCACTATCACCTCTTCTTCAGAACTGGGTATAACCTCCTGACTGCAGGCAGAGAGTAACCCAACCAGAACCATAAACCATAAAGCCAAACCCATCCCTAACATCAGCCGATTATTTCTCATATGACCTCCATAATTTGAAGTAATATATACCTCAAAACAAACACTATCAAGCCATTTGACTGTTAAGCAAGGCTTGGGTTTACAGGGTTATAAAATTCTTACAGAGTTAGAGAGATAATGTGCTAAATAATGCCTTTGGAACACTTTTTGGGGATAATTAATTTCAGTACTGGACAAATTTAACTTTAGGCTCCAGCATGAGAAGACAAAAGCGGAAATCAGGAAATATAAGAGGCAAATTGCTAAGAAGATGCTTAAGATGGTCAAGGCCATGCCGAAAGAAAGACTTTTCTCTTCTGAGGTGAGCTTTAAGTTTAAGGACTTTGGTTTCGGAGTCATGTAACCATTCACCTAGAT
>JAHEBB010000571.1 GCA_024642575.1 Trueperaceae bacterium
TGCTCGGGCAAAATCAGAAAGGTATCCCAGCGGTTACAGGTTGCAATATGAACAAAGCTGTCAAACCCTTTAGCACGAATCACTTCAGGGCTTAGCTCAGCCTGCCAAGTCTCCAGGGCAGATGCGCCCCCTCGCCTATGCGAAACCCCAATAAGTGCAAACCTATTCACCTGAGTCCTATGGTAGTTAAGGCAAGAAATAGGTGTGTCACTAAAGTGTCAACTATTGACTTTTACCTAGAACTCAACAAGTGATTGTGTTGACCCTTGATGCGCTCACATAAAACCTTACAGAGCTTGATGTCTTTTATGATTCTTAAGGCTCGAGCCCTGTTACAAACTTAAGCGCAAAAAGGCTCGAGCCTTAAATTCCTTAGGGGCTCAAAAACCATCAAATCAATAGACGAAACTCCTCTATGGGCACTAACTTATTATCCAGAAATACCTTAAGGTCACTGCACTAGGGATAAATGTAAAAGATTTCCTGTCAGTTTAATTTTTTACTTATTAAGCTTAGCTGAAGGGTTTTAAAACCACTTTCAAACCCGAGTTTCTTCATACTTCTCTCCTCTGGCTCGAGCTTTTAACCATCAGGTCGGCCCCCTGATTCTTAGCTCGAGCCTCCATTTTGTAAGACTTTAGTGATGAGAGATTAGCTAAGCTAAACTATGATTTGCTGGTTTGCACCTGGAAAGCAAGAGACCTAAGATGATTCTTTTAATTGAAGATTCTAATGTGCAGCGTATAAAACTACGTCAATGCTTGCATGAAGCCAGGTATGACGATATTTGCGAGTTTTCTAGTGCAGAGGCATTGTTGGCCTATCTTGCCATTGAAGAAAATGCCCCTTTGGTAGAACTCATCTTGATTGATCATCATTTACCAGGTCTATCAGGTATGGAAACAGCTCGGCACTTAAAACTTGACCCCAAGTTTAAAGATATCCCGGTCATTATGCTCACGGCAAGTGCCGACCCAGCGACGCTCGAGCAGGCATTTGAAGCAGGCGTAAACGATTATCTGAGCAAACCCGTGACCCGCATCGAATTGGTTGCGCGCATGCGCTCAATGCTTAAACTTAAACAGGAAACAGATGCCCGTAAACTGCGTGAACGGCAATTAAGGCAAAACACCCTCAAACTCAAACAAATGAACGCTGTGCTCAGCAAAAAAGAACAGCAATTGCTCAAATTAACCAAAGACCTGAGAAAACTTAGCGAAACCTTCAAATTACAGTCACAACAAGATGGTCTAACGGGCCTTGCCAATCGGCGTTATTTTGACTATACCGTGGCTGGGCTCTGGGCAAAGGCATTGCAAACAAAAACACCTCTGTCGATGATTGTTTTAGATATTGATGGTTTTAAAGCTTACAATGATAGTTACGGACACGCTCAGGGAGATCAGTGCCTTACTAAAGTAGCGCAGGCATTAAAGGACTATTTCACAGGTAAAAAAGGCTTTGTTGCCCGCTATGGTGGTGAAGAGTTTGTTATATGTTTACCTACAACCCGTCCAGAAACCGCCTATCAGATTGCTAATAAGCTTCGCGCAAGCATTGAAAACTTGGGCATTCCTCATGAAAACTCTCCCTGTCATAAGGTTGTAACAGCCAGCTTTGGCACAGCCCATCTAGTTCCGCAAGCAGGTGAGTCTTATGAAAAACTTTTCCAGGAAGCTGACAGTGCCCTTTATCTTGCCAAAGAACGAGGTCGGAACCGTGTCGAGCACTTTGGTACTCAAATTCTGGTAAGTCAAGCAAGTGTTTCGGCTAATTATTCTGAAACCTGAGACAACTGCCAGATAAATAATACCAGCCTGAAAAATCAGTGTAATAATACTTAACTTATTTGAGCCTACGATCAAAGATCGGAATTAATGAATTATCATCAATTCAGCTTGGTATAACTGTTTATTTACCCAAATAATCCAAAAGCAATTCTCGCCAGCTATCCTGACCGATAAATTTCAGTAAACTTCGGTTTATGTCTTCTCGCAAGGGGCTACCGCTCGGCAGGGCAAAAGCATAATTTTGCGGATCAAACGTGAGGTCTAAAACCTCGAGCTTATTGGGGTAATTTTCCTTGATTAAATACTGCAAAAGGGGCTTGTCATAAACCATTGCGTCTACTTGACCCTTGGCAACGGCATCAATACCTGCCGCAATTGATGGATAAGGATGGTAGACAACGCGACTACGCTCCAAATAACTGGCACTGCTCGAGCCGTCTAAAGAGGCCACATTTACTCTGGCAAGATCAGCCTCAGTTTGAATGCGGTTTTCTAATCGATCAAGGGTTAAAACCGTGGTTAGAACAGCGGTTAAAACCGATACACCCACAACCGATGCAATCATCCAAATTACTGCCAAAATCCGCCCACCCAGACTCCTCGGTTGCACATCATCATAGCCAATGAGCGTAATAATCGCCCACCACAGCCCCCAACCAATCCCATGGGGTACGCTGTGCTCCTGACGTGGGTTTCCTTTGTGGCTACGCTCGAACCACCAGACCAGCAAGCTTACCAGTAAAAGCCCTGCAAAAAGGGCTAGCACAACCTGTAAAAGCTGGCGATTAAACAAGCCTTTTAAAATGCTTAAAAAACCAGCCTTTTCCTTACGAACGGCTACCGACAGACCTGTATTAAAAAAGCTATTGCTGAAGTCAAAAACTTCTTCGCGTGCTTCGGTAATCGTTAAAGCACCTACAACCAGATCTAGGCTGCCATCTTGAAGACCTGCCAGTAGCCCCTGTAAATCCCGCTCTTCAACGTTATAGCTTAGACCCAAATCATTGGCAATCTCTTGCCAGAGCTGAACGCTAATGCCCTCCCAGGCACCTTGTGAATTGGTCATAGTAAAAGGTGCTGATTGCTTCATGCCTACCCTTAAAGGGGTTTGGGCAATCCCTAGGCTTAAACAAAAAAGGCAAATGAAAAGATAGATAAGCCGCATAGGTTAATAACCGCTCAAAGGGCCTTAAATGCCGCAGTCGCGGCCTCAATCATTGTTTCTATGTCTGCTTTAGTGTGAGCGTAAGATAAAAAGGCTGCTTCATAGTTACTGGCAGGCCAGTAAACTCCTCTATCTAGAAGGCCATGAAACCAGCGCGCGAAAAGAGCTGTATCGGTCAAACTAGCAGAAACAAAATCGGTCACTTCGGCTTCAGTAAAAAAGACCGTTATCATTGAGCCAACTCGGTTTATCTTTACAGGAATACCTGAGCTTTGAGCGGCTTCAGCAAGACCAAGCTCGAGCCTAGCTGTCCTTGTTTCTAGCACTTCATAAAGGTCTGGCGTAGCTTTGATGAGCGATAAAGTAGCTATACCCG
>JAHEBB010000572.1 GCA_024642575.1 Trueperaceae bacterium
AGGGATTATTTGTATAGCTTTAAAATCGTATGCCTTTGTCTTAGTCGTAAAAGTCCAGTTTTTTATAGTCTAGCGAAATGTTTTCACTTAGTCTGAACTTAGTTTGGTGACAAAGTGAAGCACTCGAGACTTAGCTTAAGATTTCTGTCAAATGGCTTAGCCCATATTAAGCCAATGAACAATTTTGGGTCTGCTACTGAAGAAAAGACAAAACTGGATCAATTTGGCTTTCGTTTACTAACTACCATGCTGATCTGGCTTGTTTATATTTTGGGCTTTTTGGTTCTTGTTCCAGTGCTTAAGGAACCTACTGGAATCCTGGTTTTGCTTCCTATTATTCTAGGCAGTTGGCTTTGGGGAATGAGAAAGGGCGCGGCGCTTGCCTTTTTCGGTGCATGCCTAAATGTTCTTCTGTATTTACCTACGGGACTTCTGGAAAATAGGTCCTGGATTATTGCAGTACCTGGAATAGTCGTTTTTCTTGTGGGCGTTATGGTGGGTTACTTGCAAGATCTTCGCCAAACCCTAAAACGGCAAAACATACTGATTAGCTACCATGCCGATCACGACTCACTTACGGGCTTGCTTAATCGCAATTCGTTTGGGCGTGAGGCAAAGTTGAGGCTCGAGCGTACAAATACTGCTGACCAAACTGCTTTGCTTTATATTGATTTAGATGGTTTCAAATCCGTAAATGATAATTTTGGACATGCCGTAGGCGATTTGCTTTTGGTAGCCGTAGCCGAGCGTTTACGTAAACTAACCCGCAAAGCTGATTTGCATGCACGTATTGGGGGCGATGAGTTTGCCCTTATGCTTTCTCAGCTCTCAGAAGCTGAAGATGCCGAGCGTATTGCCACTGCCCTATTGGCATCTCTTTCTGAACCTTTTATGCTTTCAAAGGTTACCGTTTCGGTGCAGGCAAGTATTGGGGTTAGTATGGCACCCCAAGATGGTATGACGCTTGACGAACTGCTAAAGTCCTCTGATCAGGCAATGTATAGCGTTAAGGCAAATGGCAAGAATGGTATTTGGTTTGCTGCTCCCCAAGAAAAGACAATGCCTGATCAAAACGCTGCCCAGGGCCTTAACCCAACGCTAGCGCAATAAGCCCCAATACAATAAGAAGCGCTGCCGATAGGCGGCGTTTTTCATCGCCTTCTTTAAGTAGCTTTGCTCCCATTAGGGCAGCAATTAAAATACTAACTTCTCTGGCTGGGGCAATATAGCTGACAGGCGAAAAACGTAGGGCAGTTAACACCAATATGTATGCCAGGGGACTTAATATTGCCACAATCAAGATTTCTTTTAAATGTTTTGACCAGTGCCATTTTACAGTTGTCCAGTGGCGGTAGGCACTGGGTGTTAGAAAGAGGCTGCGAAGCAGATTTGAAGCCCAATCAAACATGAGAGGTGGGATGAGTAAAACTGCCACAGCGTATTTATCCCAGAGTGTGTAGGTGGCAATCAAAAAACCTGTCACTAGACCATAAATAAGGGCTTTTTGGGTTTTAGCAGCTTTATTTCTATGGAAAAGCTTTTGACCACCCGCCAATATAAAAACACTCAAAATAATAAGGCCAGAGCCAGCTAAGGCTAAGGGGCTAGGTCTTTCTCGAAATAAAATAATAGCGAGTACCGTTGAAAGTAAGGGCCCTGATCCCCTTGCTATAGGATAGACCAAGGAAAGATCACCGACCTGGTAGCCTCGCTGTAAAACCAAAAAGTAGGTAATATGTAAGAGGGCTGTTCCTAAGATAAATAGGAGACTTACGAGGTTTATTTGCGGATGCTGAGTAAACCAAACATACAGGGCAAGCGGGAAATAGATAACAGCAGAAAGGCTTGAGAAAAGCCAGACAAAAGCGACACCGCCACTCACCTTTTTGGCAACATAGTTCCAGCTTGCATGCATAAAAGCAGAAACAAGCACCAAGCCTAAAGCTAATAAACTAACAGTCTCACCACCCTATTTAAATGCTTTTACGCCCTGGCTCGAGCTATCTAAAGGGTCGAGCCAGCTTGAAATGCCCCAGAGTGTATCCTCTGGGTGAAAAGAAAACAAGCTTTTACCATAAAACAGCTTGCTGCGAAATCGAATAAAAAGCAAGACAATCTTTTGCTGTGTAATCCAAACTACTTTAAAATATATACTGCTTAGATAATGATTGGATTACTGCATAAAGCAGCTAGATTTTTTAGGAGTTAATCATGGCAGAAAATTGGAATATAGACGCAAGTCATAGCAGCGTGGATTTTAAAGTTAGACATATGGGTATTTCTTCGGTTAAAGGTAGCTTTGATAAGTTCACAGGTGGTGTTGAAACTGAGGCTGGTCAGTTAAAAGCTGTCAAAGTAACTATAGCGGCCTCGAGCGTATCAACCAATGATGCTCAGCGAGATGGTCACCTTAAATCCGCTGATTTTTTTGATGTAGACAACCATCCTGAGATTGTTTTTGAAAGTACTAGCGTGCAAAAGATCGCTGGCAATGAATATAAAGTTGCAGGCAATTTAACCATGCGTGGTGAAACCAAACCTGTCACTTTTACTGCCGAACTTGGCGAAGCAATAAAAGACCCTTGGGGCATGACCAGAGCCGCAGCATCTGTGACAGGTAAGCTTAACCGCAAAGACTGGGGACTCACCTGGAATCAGGTTCTTGAGGCTGGAAGCTTACTGGTAGGTGAAGAAGTTCAATTTAATTTTGATGTGCAAGCTGTACAAGCATAAATGTGCAAAGGTAAAAATAGACTTCCGCGGGTACCTCAGAGTAGCCGCGGTTTTGTTTTTTATGGGAGTGGTGGCTGTGAAAAATCAATAATAATTTTGTAATGGAAGTTTGTTTATACTGAGTACAAGAAATAATTTGGAGACTCAGTATGGTTCGTGTTCGTTTTGCAGATGAGTTAGAAGCCAGTATAGAAGCTGGGCGTTGGTCTTGTGATAATGAAAGGCTCGAGCGGCTTTTAAATGCTATGCGTTGCCCCTGGGAAAACAGTGAAAATCAGGATTTGAATGAGGCAGAAATTGCCTCTAGAGTCCTGGGGTTAAAAATTGTCGAGGTTAATTAAGGCAAATTTGAAAATCTATCGGGAATAATGCTTATGCCTACAGGCTCGAGCGCTTGGTTCTGCTGTGCCAAAAGATTAGCGTCAAGGGCTGTGTCTAATTGGCCAAACAAAACCGTGTCATCCAAATGCGAAGCCCTTGGAGAGACGTTTTTCGTGAATAGACCAACCGAATTGGGTTTTAAGTCTTTAGGGTTTGAATAATCTTTGAAAACGAAGCTTAGGCTTAAAATAATAGCCCCTAAGCCTAAAAATATGAA
>JAHEBB010000573.1 GCA_024642575.1 Trueperaceae bacterium
GCCATTCATTTTATTTCCTAACCACCACTGAAATCATTACCACCATCAGCCAATTTAATGACTTCAGATTGGGCGCCTTGGCTCAAGTTAAACACACTAAAAACGCCCATTGAAGCAAAAAGCATTGCTCCAACAAGTAGCCAGCCAAAGAATTTTGAGTTAACTTGTTTCATAATTCTGTACCTCCTTCCGAAAAAATTTTAAGAAAAGGCAAACTGGATGCTACACTGATTTAGCATCCAGTTTGCCTTTTGCCTATTCTTTGTTCCTAACCACCACCAAATTCGTTGCCACCATCAGCCAATTGAATGACTTCTGATTGTGCACTTTGACCAGCGTTGGCGGTTAGTGCCTGGGTTCCAACTGTGATTAACAGAACAAAAGGAACCACTACCGAAATAAAAAGCGTTGAAAATTGTCTTAACATTTGCTTTTCGGTCGGCTCAGCGAAGCGTACAATAAAGTGCTCACTTCGCGTGAGTTGTTTAGTAGGAGTGCTGTTCTATAAAGGTTTGGCGACCAGAACAGTGCTCCTTTTTTGACCTACTTCACCTCCTTTTCCTTTTAGATTTCAGGAAATCTTTTCAGATTCCCATTTTTCGCAAACTGAACTTTTCCTATTTGCTTGTGTATAGAATTAGCAGTGCAGTGCGGAATTTATGAGGAATCTAAATTGGGTTATGATTATGAACATAGATTTTGGTAGGTGATAAGCTATGGCAAGCAAATTGTATTTACATACATTTGGTACGCTTTCTCTTGAAAACGCAAAGTTACAAGGATCCAAAGCTCTGCTGATACTTACCTATCTTGTAGTAGAATCTGGGCAAATCCCAAAGAAAAGACTGGCAGAAGAGTTCTGGATAGACAATAGGCGTGTTAGTAAGCAAAGTAGGGATTTGCGTTTAGATAGCTTACGAAAAGTCATCAATCAGCTCAGGGGTCAAAACCTAATATCTGTCTCACACGACAAAATTGAGGCAAATGTCATATGCGATGCGATAGAATTTGTAACGATGCTTAGCCTTGGTCACATTGACCAAGCATATCTGTTGTATAAAGGTCCGTTTCTCTACAATGTTAATTTTGAAAAACTAAATATAACACCAGAAATTGAGACCTGGATTTATGAAAAGAGAGACTTCTTTGGTCGATTGCTGCAAACAGCTATGGTTGAAAAAGCTGCACATGCAATATTCGACAAGCAGGAGTTGGTTGCTCGTGAGTTTGCTGAAAAAGCATGGCAATTGGTGAAAGTTCATGATATTGATATAGATAAAAATGCAAATGACCTAAAAAAATTGGAGGAAGTCTTTTCTATATTAGACCATCCATTTCAAGAACAGTTACGGGAGGAGTTTGGTACATTTCAAGCTAGGCAACGCCACTTCATTAATCCTGACTCAATTAGCATTGTGGAAGAAAGGCTTAGTCTAGTTCGAGTTCCTAATAATCTACCAATTTCACGAACCAAGTTTATTGGTCGAAAAAATGAAATTGTAAAGATAAGTAGTATCCTTGCGGATCCCTATCAGAGATTGGTCACAATACAGGGTTATGGGGGCGTTGGAAAGACTCGTCTGGCGCTGGCAGTAGCTGAACATCATTTGAGGAGCTCTAAATTTGACAAAGGTGTTTATTTTGTCTCACTCGAGAATGTAAGTTCTGAAACAGAATTCACTATCGCCACTCTTCAAGCCCTGCATATAGACCTTAATGAGGGTGAGAACTTCCGCGAAAAGGCGCTAAACGAAATTGGCTCCAAGAAGCTACTTTTGATCCTAGACAACTTTGACTCACTTATAGGAAAGCTCGAGCCGTTTGTTTCTGAAATGCTCAGTCGTTGCAAGAATCTTTGTCTCGTGACGACAAGTAGAGAGTCGCTTAAACTTGAAGAAGAGACCATTTATTCTCTCAAGGGTCTAGCAGTTCCGCTAGAACTAGTTGATGTTGCTATAGCTAGCACCTATGAAGCAATTCAGCTCTTTTATGAAAGGGCTAAAAAGATTGATAGTGATTTTGAGCTTACCAGTGAAAATTTACCAATTATTATCCAGATATGCCAGTTGGTTGAAGGCTATCCCCTTGGCATCATTCTATCTGCAATTTGGGTGGGTGAAAAGGACCTTAGCGAGATTCTCCTACAGGTCAGGACTAATATTTCCCAGCTTTCAAGCTATTTTGTCAATACCCCTAAACAAGAAATAAATTTTCAGGCCGTTTTTGAACAATCATGGCGTTTACTTGGCAAACTCGAGCAAGAGATACTAACTGAAGTAGCCATTTTCCAGGGTGGCTTTGACAATGCAAGTTTTTTAGATGTAATCAAGCAGGACAAATCGGGGCTCGAGAGCTTGCTTTACAAATCACTGATTGAAGTAGACTCTAACGACCGCTATCATATTCACACGCTTGTTATTGAACTTTTGAGGCTTAAGCTGTATACACAGAGGGAAAGGTTCTCAATACTTCTTAAACGTCACAGTAGATATTTTTATGATTATATTTCCACTTTAGGCGAGCAGATTTTTTCAACAAAACAAAGTGTTACACTACTTAAACTGAATAACGATATTGCAAATGCTATCCAAGCATGGCACACACTCGGCGAGAACAGGTATTTTAACCACTTGGTAGACTTAAGCAAGGTATTTTCTACTTTTTTTAGCATCATTAGCAGCTCAAAAATAGCAATAACCTTGATTGAAGAGACCCTTAAACTTTATTCCGTAGCAGATTTACTATCAAGCGATGTAAAAGTAAGTTTTTATAAAGCACTTGCCATTATGAATGCCGATATGGGAAACTATGAAAGAGCCGAAACACATTTGGAGCAGTCACTCGAGTTTGCTCGAACTAGCAAAACTAAGGATATACCTGCGCTAGCCGAACTTAAGATGACTCTTGCAGGGATATATGTACTTATCGGAAAATATCAGATCGCAAAAACGTTGATTGATGAATTCCTCAAAAAAAATCAGTCCAGTAAACATATAGCAAGTGCCTTGCATCATCGTGGCTATCTCTATGCTGCCCTGGGTTCTTATAAGGCTGCGGAAATGGATATTCGAAAGAGTATAAGCCTCGACGAAAAACAGGGTAATCTTGTTGGAATAGCAACCTGCTATGAAACCCTCGGAACTGTTTTTTATCTCAAGGGCGATATAAGTGCGTCCCTTGCACAATTTGCTCAATGCCTGCACGCTTCGTCAGCCTTGGGGTTAGACTATCTAGTGGCTCTGGCAAAACGAGGGCAGGCCATAAACGCTCTGGTATTTGGAAGACTACGAAAATGTGAGATTCTATTAGATGAAGCGCTAAAATTAATTGT
>JAHEBB010000574.1 GCA_024642575.1 Trueperaceae bacterium
CCTCCCAAAGAATGCCACAGCCCACCTTAATTGCGATCATGTAATGCCACAGCGATGTAAGTATTAGTGAAGCATAGCGTTAGCTAAGTAACATCCGTAAATGTATTACAGCTTTGTCAGAGCTAACCTGGATTTGACAGATAATAATAGACACATAAATAGATTAAGCAGCTAATAACTCCAAATGGGAATCGGCTCTCCCCTATGCCCTAAATATCACCCTCTTGAGTTAACTTAACGGAGCAATTTAAACCTCTTTCAATCACGTAACTAGCCTATAAAATCGTGACGCTGTACCTGCCCAGATATCCTCTTGTTCTTTTTGGCTGAATTTCGCAAAAATTTTTGACATTTCATCTTTTACCTTTTGATAGTCGCCAGCCAAAACGGCTACAGGCCAATCACTACCAAACATAAGCCGCTTGCTAGAAAAACACTCGAGCGCATAGTCAACATAAGCTTCTAAATCTGCTGCTGACCAGGTTTGCCAGTCTGCCGCCGTATTTAGCCCTGAAACCTTAGCGTAAACATTTGGGTAATCAGAGCAAAGCTTTAAAGTCTCGGCCCAGGGCTGCCAGCCTTTTTCTTTAATAGGGGGCTTAGCAAGATGGTCAATAACTATCTTTAAGTCAGGAATTTTCTCGGCAATAACAGGAATATTTCCCAGTTGCTTAACCAGCACAGGCACAGCGTCGAAACTTAAATTGCGCTCGGCGAGTAGGTTTAAGCCTTCAATCACCAGATCTTGCTGCAACCAGTTTACGTCTTGCTCTTCATGGATGAGATGCCTAACGCCCCGAAACTTTGGGTTTTGCATAAACTTATCTAGCATAACTTCAGCCTCACGAGGATTCCATAAAGGAACCCATCCCACCACTCCTGCAATCCAGTCAAATTCAGATGCTTTTTGTAACATATAACGGGTGTCGTCATACGAATTGGCAGACTGCACTAAAACCGTTTTGCTTACGCCAGCCGCTTTAAGCTGAGGCTCGAGCTCTTGAGGCGAGTAGCTACGGTATAAAGGGCCAAATGAAGCGTTAAGCCACCAATACTCGACCAAATCCAGGTTCCAGAAATGCTGATGCGTATCTATGATCATAGGTTTAACTCTTTCAAAATGCGCTCATTATCTTCACCGACTTTAGGCGCAGCCTTGCGTGACAGTAGAATCTCACCATCAATACGGATGGGGCAGCGGGTGGTTTTAAGTTCAGCACCACTTGGCAAGGTAACGGTTTGAGTCATGGCTAAGGCTTTAAAACCTTCATGGGCAAAAAGCTTATCCCAGCTAAACACTTCAGCACACCAGTAATCCGCAGCTTCTAAAATACTTAACCAGTATGCCGTTGGCTGACTTGGCAAATGGTCACGTAAGCTTACTTTGATGGCGTCACGTTCACTAAACCATGTTTTTGGATCAGAGTAAGCGCTTAAATCAAGCCCTAAAAGCTCCCCTAGCTTTATGAGGTCTCCCATCGCCAGAGCAAGGTAGCCATCTTGAGTAGCATAAATACCGTAAGGTGCCCCCAAATAAGCATTGGCATTATTTACACGACTTCGCTGCGGTTGTTTGCCACCATCATTCATATAAGTGGTTAATACTTCAAACTGGAAATCCAAGACCGACTCCATAAGACTTACCTCAACAAGACCGCCCTGACCACTTATGCCTCGGCGCACCAGACAAGCCAAAATGCCCTGCGTCAAGTGTGCACCTGTAAACATATCGGCAATAGATAAACCCATAGGTACAGGTCCTTGCTCGGCGTTGCCACTCAGCCAAGCTAAGCCAGATAGAGATTGCGCCAGCAAATCTTGTCCAGGTTTATCTTTCCAGGGGCCCTCAACACCATAGCCCGTCACAGTGCCGTAAACGAGTCTCGGATTGATGGTTTTGACCGTTTCATAATCTAGCCCGATACGCTCAATAACCCCAGGGCGAAAGTTATGAATCATAACATCGGCTTTTTGAATGAGCGCCTTGACTTGCGCCAAATCCTTTGGATCTTTTAGATTCGCGGCAAAACCTTCTTTATTGCGGTTGATTGAATGAAATAAGGTGCTATCCCCCTCGAGCTCCAAATTGGAAATATAGAGCTGCCGCCCCACCTCACCTGTTTGCGGTCGCTCAATTTTAATAACCCGCGCACCCAAATCAGCCAACCGCATAGCACAAGAAGGTGCCGCCAAAAATTGACTGAAGTCAAGTACGACTAAACCTTCAAGCGGTCTCATATTGAAAGCCCCATTCCTTGCTTTGCTCCAACGCCAAAGAAAATCATAAAGTCGTTCCAGAAAAGAAAAACACTTCTTCCATTTCTGCCCACCACTCGCCTTCTTGACGGCTTACCAGAGGTTCATGACAGGGTTTACAAACATCCCACCAGCGCTGGGTATTGGGGTCGGCAGCCATTTTTGCCATATCTGCCTGATAGTCAGTGCCGTGATACTCAAAATGACTAAACAAAAAATAATCTCCGCTGTCAAATTGCCGCAGGTAAATCGAGTAGTTTTTGATGTTGCACTCGGCAATCATTTTGAGCACTTCAGGCCAAACCGCTTCGTGAAGCTCGACATATTCTTTTAGCTTTTCTGGTCTGACTTTAATGACACTGCCATAACGTTTGTGACTCATAAAACCTCAGTTCTCTAGAGCGTCTGTACCTTTTTTAGATTCTTCGAATAGCGTCTGCATAGCAAAGAGTATTTCTTTAGGATTGCCTCCCTCATTGACATAGCTATGAACAGGATGCGCGGCGTGGTCTTGAAAATACAAATAGCCATCATAGCGAGGGCGCAAATAGGCAGCGTCTAAGGTGGCCAGGGTGTCTTTAAAAAAGGTGTTGGTCAAATGGTTCGCAGCGTCACTTAACCAGGCACTCCTATGCCCAGGTTGCCCCCCATTCTCAAGATAAAGTGTGCGCTGAGTTTGGGCGTCATTGACGTAGCGTGCATACTTTGCAGCTATTTCTTTATGCTGACAGTGGCTCGAGATTGCAAGTCCTGTTCCCCCAAGCACACTTCGGCCGACTTTGCCCTTAACCGAAACCAGATTGCTAAAGGCCAGACGGTTTTTTGCGTAGCCGAGCCGACCATAGTTAGAGTAGCCGTACGCCAGCGGGCAGTAAACAAAGTCATCAGATTGAGCCAAAGCATCATAGGTTTTAATTGGGTTACGCCCCAAACATTCAGCTGGGCAGTAAGACAACAGTTCGCGAAGTTGCTCGAGCGCCCACAGACCCAGTTCTTCTGCAACAAAAAGCTCATTTGTGAGATAGCTGTCATCTAAGCTGGCACATAAAAAGTAAAAGTTCATCA
>JAHEBB010000575.1 GCA_024642575.1 Trueperaceae bacterium
CAGAAGGCGTTTGTACCCAGAGTTTACAAGCTTTATCTGGGGGTGCATTAAACGGGATTTCAATTTCGATACGACCCTCAGTACCAAAAATATTTACCCTTTGATAAGGCGAAAGCTGAGTGCTACAGGTAAAGCTGGCGGTTCCTTTAGCAAACTCGAGCACAGCTGTCGCCAAGCGATCGGTTTTAAATTCGGGGTCAAAATCAATGGTAGCCAAGACGCGCTCAGGCTCTGCCGCAAAAATAAAGCGTGAGAGTGAGATGTTATAACACCCTATATCCATCAGCCCGCCGCCGCCAATATCTGCCTTGTTACGAATATTGCTGGGGTCTAAAAGGCGGTAAGAGAAAAAGGACTGAATGGTTTTTAGCTCACCAATCTTCCCTGAATCTACCAGGTCTTTGGCTTTTTGCCACTGCGGATGAAAGCGGTACATAAAAGCTTCCATAATTTTAATATCAGGATGTCGTTTGGAAAAGTCCAATAAGTCTTGTGCTTCGGCACTACTTAAAGCAATGGGTTTTTCGCAAAGCACATGTTTACCTGCTTCAACAGCCTTTTTGCTCCAGGGCACATGCAAGTGATTAGGCAAAGGGTTGTAAATGGCGTCAATCTCGGGGTCGGCCAAAAGCGCTTCATAAGAACCATAAGCTTTAGGAATCCCTAATTCTTTAGCAACCACTTTTGCTTTTGCCTCATCCCTCGAAGCAATTGCTAGCACTTCACCCAATTGACACTTTTGCATGGCTGGAATGACCTTAGCTGTACCAATATTTGCGGTGCTCAAAATACCCCAACGAAGTTTTTTCATGATTACACTCCCGAACGCAAGTCTTTTAGGCTCTCTTCTTTAAAGACAATTTCAGAAAATTGGGCTTCACAGCCCTCACCCGTAGGTGACTGAGTCACAAAACCAACTTTAACTGGCTTGGCCTCTAAAGCAAAGGTTCTTATAAAATACCAGTATTTGCCGTCATTTGAGTGGTGAAAGGCAAAAGCGTTGCCAAGTTTTGCTACTCGCAAGTAGGTGCTATCTCCGTCTATAAAAACCGAATTGCAATCATCAGACGTCCCTTTGGTAACAACTGAAACCACCATAGGAGCTGCTTGCGGAGAAAATTCAAAGCAAAGCTTTGCCCATGACTCATCGGTCTGATAAAGATACAAAACACCTGCATCAAACGCTGCTTTAAACCCAACTTTTACTCGGCAGCTAAGCATAAAATCCTTTGAAACATCAAAAACCAGCGCAGGTGCATTAAGCGTGGGGCGGTCACCTTGAGGCGAAACAAACAAATCCGTTTTGCCAAAAGCAGTTATGCTTAGAGGCTCTGCTGTCCAAGTAGCTGGCGAGTTTTGCCACTGCAACTCATAAGCTATTTCTTTGATAAAAGGCATCATTTAGCCTAACAGCAAATGGACCATTTGCCAACTTATTGACTTTCTAAGAATGATTACATCTGCCATTAATCTTGCATGTTAGGCGCGTCAAAACGAACGCGAGCGTATAGGCGTAAGCTTTGCTGGAAAGGCAGTTAAAACTAGGTTTCTTGAGCTTAGTGTAAAAAAATTGCACTAAGACCCCTTTCTGTGCTAGTATTTCAAGGCTATATTGATAACTGCAACCCTCGTTGTTGTTTTAGTTAAGGAGTTCAAACAGGATGGCTAGAAATAAGTCTGCAATGAAATATTTGCGCCAATCAAATAAAGCGCGCTTGGCGAATCGCGCGCGTAAAAGCATGATTCGTACCTTTAGCAAAAAAGCAGTCGCTGCCGCTGAATCTGGCGATATCGATGCTGCTAGTAAATACCAAAAAGTTGTTCAGAGCTTGGTTGATCGTGCAACTAAAGTTTCTACTTTACACAAAAATACAGCTGCCCGTAAAAAGTCACGTCTTGCCAAACGCATCAACAGCTTACAAGCTTAAACCCTATTTTTTGTTTTTAAAACCGAGCTAGAGCTCGGTTTTTTCTTTTGCCTTCGTGACATCTGCACTGCCCATAATGTAACGCTGTGATACTTTTTATTTAGACTTTGACACGCTTCAAAAGGCTGAGGCGTTACATATGAGGGAAGGTTTATGTCGTTTACTTCGCTACCTGCATTGCTTCTTGCTGCTTTTTGTATACCATTTTTAATCAGCCACTTCCATTTTTTTAAACTTAAACTTCCCAAAAGCCTGTCCGCTGCTTTTAAACCTTCATCTTTTAAGCACTTTATGTCTGTTGATAGTGCCCCCAAAGCCTTTACCGTTAAACGACCCGCCTGGTTACCTGCTTTATTCTTCATCTCCTTCACGGCGCTATGTGTCCTTATTGGGTTATATTTTGAGGTCTTACAAAGTTTTTATCTCAATGTTATGACCACCTTTTTTGGCGATGATGCGCTCGAGCAAGGTTTTGGTTTAAAATTACGCCCTTTTTTCCTTGCTTTTTTCTTTGCTTTTCCCCTCTTTGCCTCAGGCAAATTGCTTGATCGCCTAAGACTGGCTGCCATGCTGATTGGCTACTATAGTGCTTTAAGCCTTTCAACAGATCTTTTATCCTTTAGTCACCGTTTGCCCTTTTTTCCTTCCCCAAGTTCCTTGGCCTTAACCCTAATAAATGGTGGGGTAGCTTTTTCGCTTTTTGCGGCTATTTTTATGCTCCATGTGCGTTTACCCGAACGTGCGCCTTTGGTCACTCGTTTTACCCTGACACCTGGCCCCATCATTCGATTATCTTTCGCTGCAATTTTAGCGGGTTTGGGTTCTTACTATGTTCAAAGCCATTTTGCTTCAGAACTCAACCATTTGCGTGAATGGGGTTTGCTTGGTGGTTTAGGTCCAGGGGTAGTTTTATTTGTACCGTTTCTAAATGTCATTTTGGTTCTTCTTGGGGTACTAAGATTACGCAAAAAACGCAAATCCGTGAGAATCCCTGTAGGGGTTATCATTCCTGCCTTTAACGAAGAACGGCACATTGCATCGTGTATCTATAGCCTTGACCGTGCGGCAGGGCAATACGGCTCGAGGGTAACTCTTTATTTGATTGACAACAATTCAAAAGATAGAACCTTTAAAATTGCTTCTCAAGCGCTAAAAGATTGCCGCTATTTAAAAGGCAAGGTGCATATTTGCACAGAGCCTGGAAAATCTAAGGCCCTTAACTATGCCCTTAAGCTGACCACCGAAGCCGTAGTCATACGCGTCGATGCCGATACTCTGGTATCACAAGATGTTATTTTCAAGGCCGTTAATTATTTTGCCGATCCTAAAGTTGGCGCGGTTGGCGGCATTCCATTACCCAAGGGCAAAGCAAGGCTGCTAAACAATATGCG
>JAHEBB010000129.1 GCA_024642575.1 Trueperaceae bacterium
GTAGTGCGTGGCTGGGCTGCGTCATTTTACTTTACTGTTCGTATAAAACCGTTAGGGTCATGGTTTGATTGTGCAAGTCACAGTAACCATTATCAAAGGGCGAAATTTCTCCATACGAATAAAACCCTACTTGTTTCGCAGCTTTGGGTAAGTGGTCAAGGCAGGCTTCAAATTCTTCTTCACTACGCTGGCCTAAAACCAGCCTTCGACCAATACAGCTAATGGCAATACTTAAAATGTTAGCACTATCAATATGGCCACCCGCACGATTTGCTGATCTGGAAGCGCCATCAATTAGCCGTTCGGGATTGGCTTTCATAAGCTGCACCCAGCTACCTTCTGGTATATCCCCCGCAAAGGTCATAGATTGCTCTTTTTCATCAACGGCTAAAATGGTGCGAACCACGCGATTTTGATCAGCGACATCTGCTCTGATTCCTAGCGGGAACAGTAACCCCGATGCAGGTAAATCCGCCGCAAGCTCCCCCAGATAAGTCTTGTAAAGCTCGAGCGCAGGCTTATTATCAATTTCATATAAGACGTTTCCAACTGACTTACTCACTCTACGTTCAATCCCAAAAATATCCCAGCCCCCACGTGAGCCATAACCAATTCGGATACGATCGCCATAAAACCCTAAAGCCGTCACAAGATGCGTTGTTGGCTTTGCATCTTGCAAAACCCAAGTTTTACTGAAACGTGTTTTGTCTCCAGCAAGCCCACCTGTAATCACAACATCTGCGCCCAAACTATCTCTCAAGCCTTTAACAAGTTCGCTACCATTTACATTAATGCCATCTGATAGAACCAAAACACCTTTTAAATCGGGAGCGTCAAGTCCTTTAGCCAAATCAACAGCAACCTTAAAGGATTCCTGAGGTGTTTTAACTTCTGCATCAACAAGCCTTAACTTGGTGTGCTCGAACCGAATGACAGCTACGACTAAACTTAGCTCACTTAAGCTATCCTCTAAAATCTCACCGGCACTTGAACAGCCCATGAGGTTTGCAAGCGGATAGGCCTGCTTGAGTTCAGTAAAAATCTCTTCTTGAGCAGCCATATCTGGGTCTGCAAATACTAGAACTAGGGTTTGCTCCGAGTCCAAATCAGGAAAGGTGTCTACCGTCCAACCACTTTCGGGGTAAAAGGCAAAGGTAGCTACGGTAGGTGAATGAGGTTTGGTCATAGAGTTTCCGCCATTAACAAGCTGTTACCCAGTATAAGAACAGCACTATTACAGATTCATTACCTCGAGATCAGCTTTACCTGAAGGGAAAAACCTGTTAGACTAAAAACGACCGAATGGTCTTTTTTTATGGGAAAAGGCGAACTTACCAAACAACGCATTACGGCCGAAGCCGCGCGAATGTTTAACAGCAAAGGCTATAAGCACTGCTCCATGCAAGACATTATGCGAGCTACACGCTTGCAAAAAGGTGGCATTTACCGATATTTCTCAAGCAAAGATGACCTCGCCTTGGCTGCCTTTGATTTTGCCTATAACCGTTTGAGACAGCGTTATAGAGTAGAGGTTTTTCGCAAACCCCATGCTAGCCATAGACTTATGGCGGTGCTCGAGCTTCACGGTTCTATTCTTGATGATCCTTATTTAGAGGGGGGTTGCCCTATTCTTAATACAGCGATAGAAGCCGATGATACGCATAGTGCTTTAAAACTTAAGGCCCAAAAAGCCATGGATGAGTGGCGGCACACCATACAAATCATTATTCAAAAAGGGGTTGAAAGGCAAGAAGTTAAAACTATTGACGCTGAGCAATTAGGTGCAGTCATGATTGCATCTTTAGAGGGAGCCGTTATGCTCGCCAAGCTTTACTCAGATAAAACTTACATAACAAGAATCATTCATCATTTAAAAACCCATATAGAAAGTTTAGCGATTAAGGAGAAGGTATGAAACGAATTGTTGTTACTGGTATGGGGGCACTGACGCCCCTTGGGATTGGCATAGAGGCCTTTCATGAAGCTCAACTCGCAGGCAGAAGTGGGGCAAGTAAAATTAGTCAGTTTGACCCTTCGAAGTTAACCTGTCAGATTGCTGCTGAAGTCAAGGCTGATATGAGTCAGTGGCTTGACCGCAAACAGCAAAAACGCATGGACCGCTTCAGCCAGTTTGCCCTGGTCGCTGCCGAGTTTGCCTTTGCAGACAGTGGGCTTGATTTAAGCCAGGAAAATATAGACCGCATTGGCACCTTTGTTGGCTGCGGACTTGGTGGTATGGCTAGCTTTGAAGAAAACGCCCTTATCAGCCATGAAAAAAGCCCTATGCGTGTTAGTCCATTTTTTATGCCCCTTTTACTGGGCAACATGGCCTGTGCCCAAATTGCCATGAAGTACGGGTTTATGGGGCCAAGCCTTGATACGGTAACCGCCTGCACATCCGGAGCAGATGCCATTGGTCAGGCATACCGCGCGATACAACACGGTGAAGCTGAAATATGTTTTGCAGGGGGAGCTGAAGCAGCTATAACCCCTCTTGGCATAGGCAGTTTCGCAGTTATTAAAGCGCTTACGACTAGAAACGAAACTCCCGAGACTGCAAGTCGCCCCTTTTCAATTGACAGAGACGGCTTTTTAATGGGTGAAGGTGCAGGTATTTTGGTACTCGAGACGCTCGAGCATGCCGAAAAACGTGGTGCCCGTATTTATGCCGAATTAACCGGCTATGGCAGAAGCACCGACGCCTATCATTTGACTGACCCTCATCCAGAAGGCAAGGGAGCAGCCCTCGCCATGAGCCGCGCGTTAGAAGAAGCCAAGTTAAGCCCTGAAACCATCGGCTATCTCAATGCTCACGCTACCTCCACACCCGCAGGTGACCGCGCAGAAACCATGGCAATCAAAACTGTATTTAGCCATGCCAAGGAGCACTTAGCCGTATCTTCAACCAAGTCAATGACGGGTCACTTACTCGGTGCAGCAGGCGCTGTAGAAGCGATTGCCACCATCCAAGCGATAATCAGCGGAGTTCTTCCACCTACCATTAACCTTGATACCCCCGACCCAGAACTTGATCTTGACTACATTCCTAACGTTGCCAGAGAAAAGCAAGTCAGCCACGCTGTCTCAAACTCGTTTGGCTTTGGTGGGCATAACGCTGCCCTAGTCTTTTCAAAGATCTAGTCTTTTATTCTTTTCCTTAAAAGCTCGAGAGGTAGTCAGAATGCATTCTGACTACCTCTTTTTATTTTTTGGACTAAGCGCATTGCGTATCATGTAGCAATATTTAACAATATGAGACCTGAAAATCCATCCTCTCCTAGCTATAGTCTTTCTAAACTTTTTAGTTTAATGCTTAATACAGCGTTTAGCAAATCCTGCAAGAAGATTCCAGCCTTCGCTGGAATGACGAATAAAAATGGAATACTCCTGTTATCTTGAATGACTCGTCCTCTGCTCATTTTTATGGTCTCTCTAAAATTATTTGAGAATTGCGAATGTAGGTTTCAACAAATACTAGGCTATGGATTCCAGCCTCCCCCAGCCTTCGCTGGGGCTAAAGGCGGAATGACGAATGTAAGCACAAGACATATACTACTTCTATCCTTATCAATTAACTTTGGATTCCCTAAATAGGCGTTTTATGGCAATCCTGACAGTCTACGTTCTACACAAATATCTACCTGACCCCTATTTGATGAACGCTTTACAATCTTGGCTTAAGGCAAATGCAACGCTTCAGTAAACCAAATAGGCAACCGTTTTTGTTGGCGCTTAATAAAGGTTGGGAAATCGGCATCTAAGACATAGGTCACAGCAAAATCATCACTGCTTCTAACACTACGCCCATAGGCTTGTACAACCGTTAAACAGGTGCGCCAGTCGTACCAGGAAGCGTCCATACTCTTTCGGCGTTCCACTTGAGGGTCACCCAGGTAAGGATAGGGAATCTTACAGATAACCTGCCAACGGCTCAGTTCATCGGCAAGGTCAATTCCTTCAGTCATACTGGGAGTGAGAAGTACCGTGGGTTCTTTGCTGTTCATATGTTTATCCAGGGCAGCGTCACGGCCATCACTACTAAAATGGGTAATCAAGCGTGTTTGATGCTTTTTTGGTAGATTTTTAGCAATATAGCTCGAGATTTTATAAGAGTGCGCATGAATAAGCCCCTTGTCTCTAGGATGAGACTCAAAGAGCTGGCTAATTTCACTCACGAGTTTAGGTAAATCCTGCTCAAGGTAATGCCTGGTCAAGCGAGCAATCGGTTTTACATAAATAGGTCTATTTTCAGGGGGGAAGTCAGACTCTACGGTAATAAACTCGGCCTCATCTGGGTCAATACCAAGACCACGCAAATAAGTCGGTGCATCAAGAATGGTAGCAGAGAGCATGAGGATGCGGTCAACAAAATCAAAAAGTAAGGGTTGGGCAAATGCAGATACTTTTACAGGTTTAAAACTAACCCACTGCCCCTCATTACTTCGGCCTTTTTCAATCACCCACTCAACATAGTCTTCACCACGACTTGCTTTTAAAAGCTCGAGCCTTTTTAGCTGATTATCCAGGTATTGTTTGTTCTTCATAAAATCAAGCGCTAGGCTCGAGGTCATATTGTCTTTTTTAAGCTTCAGGTCAATTTCTTTGGCACGCCCACTAAAGAGCGGCATAATGTCTTCGGCAAAATCAAACAGACTAAAATCCTCTAAACTACTTGGAATGCGCTCAGGAATGCCCGCTCGAGCCATCCCTTCGTCAGAAATTGTCACCTGAATAAAACTCATGAGGGCTGCTTCAGCGTTATGAGCTTCATCTAAAACCAGCAAATCTCTTGGGCCAAAGCCACCTGAGTAATTGAGTTCAGCCAGATAATAAGCATAGTTCATCAAGGTATTGCTGGCAGCAATCGCCGTGTCTTTTGCCAAAAAATAAGGACAGTCATCACACTCAGGAAATTTTCGCCCCGTTATGCAAGGGGCAGCAGCAGCATGGGTTGGGGCAATAATACAGGGGTAATTGCTACGACCTTTCATAAGGGCAACATCAGGAAAATCTCTCACGTACTGATCTTGCAAAATCTTTTGCGCAGTTAAAACATAGGCGCTTGCAGCTTCACGGGCAAAGGTAACTGCTATAGCACTCTTACCTGAACCTGTAGGCGCTTCAATAACCACAAAACGCTTACCCCGATTAAAAGCAGCTCTCGCTCCTTCAATGGCTTCTTTTTGACCTTTGCGGTAGGTCTTAAACGGAAAACTTTCAGACACTTTGCTAGCCTAACACAAGCAGGGAATGACACCGTTGGCGCAAACGGCAGAGGCTTAACGCTTTCTTTTAAACATGAGTTGTGAACAATCAGTAACGCACTAGGCAATCAGCTCCAGAGAGAGTCATTTCAAAATCAGTAAGAAATCTGTAATAAGCCCCGTCATACACTTACTGCAAGTGAAATTGCCAAACATCATCTTTTCATTTTCAGGAGGCAAACATGCAACACTTTACGCAACATCGGTCAAAAATCCTTAAAAGGATACTATTCTCAGTCATAGCGGTTGGAATCATTGTCATGACTTCAGCTTGCTCTACAACGGCTGTCCCTTCTCAGGCAAGCGAATATGCCTATGTCGGCACTGTCAAAATTTCTGGGAACCCTAGTGTTAAAGACTTAGAAAGTATGTACGGTGGTAAAGTCATCTTGCATAAACCCGATGCAGGTCTAGCTGTTTTGGGCTTCTCAGAGTCAGAAGGCGAACTTACTACCCTCTCAGTAGATAAAAACGTCAAACTCAAATCACCAGAATTACACGCCTCAGGCAATAGTTCATGGGCCAGCGGTATCTCATCTTGGGCGAGCGGCAACAGCTCATGGGCCAGCGGTTACGCTTCCTGGGCAAACGGTTGGAGCACCTGGTCAAGTGGTCTTGGCGCACCTACCTTACCTGATGCAAGCAAAGCTGTCCTTGATATTGTCGGTGTTTCCGATGCCCTGGCTGTCGCCACTCACTTTGGTGAAGGCATAACCGTAGCAGTTATTGACACGGGCTTTGATTTAAGTCACCCTTTACTCGCCAATAACTTAGCTCCAGCTAGTGACTGGAAAGATTTTATTGATGGTGACAATGTTCCTCAAGATATGCCAAAAAGCCTAACAGATAATGGCAAAATGTATGGTCACGGTACTGCGGTAGGTGGCATCATTGTTCAGATTGCGCCAAAAGTTACCCTCTTACCGATTCGTGTTCTTGACTATGACGGTAGAGGCGACCTTTCAAATGTCGTACTCGCCATTGACTGGGCCATTACCCACGGTGCTGATGTTATTAACCTCTCTCTTGGCACCGATTATGACCTAAATACTCTTAAAGCACTTATAGATTATGCTTCAACGCAACAAGTCCATATCGTTATGGCTACTGGTAATGCGGGTAGAAAAGGCATCGACTTCCCAGCCAAGTATGCCAAAACAGCTACCAATGAGTCCTTTATCATAAGTGTAGGTAGCATTGATAGTGGCAAAAGACGCTCGAGCTTTAGCAACTCAGACAGTGATGTTGAATTCTTAGCCCCTGGTGAAAATGTAGCAAGTTCTTTCCCTGGTAACAAAATGGCAGCCTTTAGTGGAACCTCATTCTCAACCCCAATCATGTCAGGCATCATTGCTCTGGGTCTTGGCGAAAGCGGCATTCAAGAAACAGAAGATGCGCTAACAGCAAGCTCTGAAACAGTAACCGAAACTGATGGTGATGACGGTTTTGGTATCCCAGATTCTTTAAGCTTCCTAAACAGTTTAAATCACTAAAACGTCTCTCTCTAAAACGCCTCTCTAAAAATGTGCCGTGACCCAAAAGGTCACGGCATTTTACTTTTCCTCAGCCCAGAGATGCTGCATCTCTTCACAGTTAGTAAGCAAATGCTCGAGACTGCCTTGAGCAATAAGGCGACCCTCTTTTAAGACCAAGATTTGATCAGCCCGCTGTAACGCTGCTCTACGGTGAGACACCACCAGGCAAGTTGCGTCACCAGCCGCAAAAATACCGTCCCAAAGGTGACCTTCAGTTTCTACATCAAGGGCGCTTGAAAGATCATCAAAAATCATGAGCTCTGCTTGCCTCATGAACATGCGAGCAGCTGCGCTTCGCTGAACCTGCCCCCCCGAAAGTTTGACGCCCCGCGTTCCAACCAGAGTTTCTAAACCCTTCTCAAGACGGTGGATATCTGGTTTTAAGACAGCAAGCTCGAGCGCATTATCAAGGTAATCAGAACCAATCGAACTCCCCATTACTACATTTTCTTTGAGGCTATCGCTAAAAAGCCTCGGCACTTGCGCCGTGTAAGCACTGCGAGGTGGCACAAAAAAGGAGGCAGGGTCGCTGACCTGTTCGTCATTCCAGTAAATCTCGCCGCTGTCTTTAGGAAGTAAGCCTAATAAGACTCGGACAAAAGTGCTTTTACCCGAACCAATTCGACCCGTGATAACGGTAAACGAGCCTCGCTTTAAAGACAGGTTAATGTCTCTAATTCCTGCCTCACCATCGGGGAATTGATAGCTCAGGTTCTTAACCTCGAGCCTAGTCAGCTTATCCTTGCCAATAACTGAGGTTACCAGCGTAGTTGGTTCCCGAAATAAATAAAGTTCATCTTGCTTGACCAAATCTTCTGGGCTGGCATCTTGCAAATAGTTCTGCATACGCTCTAAAGAAACTTCGGCTCTTCGGTACTGTGCCAGCATATCGCCAAAAAAAGACATGGTATCGGTGAGTCTAGGTAAAAAGGTAACAAAGAGCGCAAAATCACCCACACTAAAACTGCCGTCTTTCATGGCAGTGGCTGCCAGTAACAAAATAATGCCTTGGGCAACATTCACCATGTTGTTATTCACTGAACGCAACAGCTCAGTAAGTAAGGTGTCATTTAAGGCGGCGCGGCGACGGGTATCATTCAGCTTATTAAAGTGGCTAATAACCGTTTCTTCTTTCCCTGAAATCTTTACCGCTTGTACAGCACCAAATAACTCCCCGATGAAATCGGTTATAGCATCGGTCGTTTTGCGCCTGGTACGACGAAACTGTCTGATCTTTGGAGTGAGAAGTTGCGTAAGCACAACAGTACTCAAAATGGGCACGCTAATAATTAAGGTGATTTGCGGATTGATGCGAAACATCACGGTAAAAGCAACCACAGCATAAGTAAGAAGCCCACCTGCATCCACCCAGTTTTCTACGTATTGAGTAACGTCATTGACATCTTCCCGAAAGCGCGGGATAGCCTCTCCTGGGGATTCAGAAAGTCTGCGTGAACCCTTAGCGCGTAAAACATAGTCAAGCAAATTTCGCCTTAAAAGCAGGGTGAAACTAAGCCAGTAGCTTATCCAGCAAAACTCTCCAACCACTAAAATACCCGAACGACCAAGTTGGAACAGCAGCATAAGAATGACAAAGGTCCAGGCACTACTCGTGGCAGCAGCACTACCAGAAAGGGCGTCAAATACGGCTTTTACCAAAATGCCAATAAGCACCGGAGAACCGTGAATAAAACCCCAGAGGACAAAACTCACCCCATAAAGCAGGGTTCTATGCCTTAAAAGTTTAATAAAGTAAGTAGAAGCTTTCCAGGATTGGGTCATGATCTGCTGGTGTGTTTAAACACCTGTCACCATCCTTTCGTCTAAATCCAGGTTGCCAGCACGTAAAAGACGGTAAAAACGCGACGCTGGGTCACTGGCAAGTTTCTCACGGCGGTCGTGCTCTATCACTTTGCCGTCTTCCAAAATCATAATTTCATCTGCCCGTTCAACGGTTGAAAGTCGGTGAGCAATGATGATGGCGGTGCGACCATTCAAAAGTTTTTGAATGGCACGCTCGAGCTGTTTTTCAGTGGCAGGGTCAAGGCGCGATGAGGGTTCATCTAAAATAACCAGACCAGGGTCTTTAAGAAAAACGCGGGCAAAGGCCAAAAGCTGGGCTTCCCCTGCCGACAAGCCCGCGCTGCCGCCTTCTAGAACCGTATCTAAACCCTCAGAGAGTGTTCCAAGCCAAGTACTTAAGCCCAAATCGCTTAAAAGCTCCAGAATCTTTTCATCTGGAATTGTGGGGTCAAAAAAAGTCAGATTGTCACGTACGGAAGCGTGAAAAAGTTGCACCTCTTGGGTGACCATACCCACGCGCAAATGAAGCTCTGAAGCCAGCGCTTCTTTAACATCGGTACCATTTAAACGAACAACTCCGCTATTAGGGTCATATAGCCTGAATAACAGACGAGTAATGGTGGTTTTACCGCTCCCCGTTCGCCCAAGCAAACCCAAAACTTTTCCAGGTTGAAGCTGAAAACTCAAGTTTTTCAATATCGCTTTGTCATCGTAGGAAAAAGAGACATTTTCAAAGCTAATGGCTTGGGCACCTGAGGTTAAAGAAAGACCTTTAGGTTCGGAAAGGCTCGAGCTGGTTTCAAACAGTGCCCCTATGCGACCAATACTGGCTGCCGCCTTTTGCAATTCTTGAAGCTGGCGCGTAATTTGCTCAATGGGTGCGCGAAGCATAAGCATGTACTGAAAGACCAGATAAGCCGTGCCCAGACTAATTTTTCCTTGAATGACCAAATAAGTGGCAATGGCTAAAGTCATGACGTCACCAATAGAAAACAGCCCAAAACTTGAAATCCAGATAAACGAGCGCATCAACCAGGCTCGCCGCGTATCCTGATAGTAACGACGCATAGAGAGAATAAAACGGCGCATAGCGTGCTCTCCCCCACCATTTGCCCGAATGTCTTCTAAACCTGCCAGTCGCTCTTCTATAAAGCCAAAGTGCTGCGCACTTGCTTCACGCTCTAAAACCGTTGACGGCACCGCAATTTTTCTAGTACGAACCAAAAAGAGTAGCACAAGAACCGTAAAGACACTTAGACCTGCGCCTGCCAAAGGTGTCTCGAGCCAAAGCAAAATCAAAATACCAATCAGCAGCAAGCTTGCCCCAATAAGGCGAACCGAAAACTGCGAAAAAAAGTCAGATAGTGCCGTTACATCCCCATCTATGCGCTCAATCATCTCACCCGAATTGCGTGCGGTATGAAAGCTCATATCCAGCTTCAAACAATGCTCTGCCAAGTCACGGCGCATATAATTGGTGGCTGTCCAACCGACATCTGCACCATAGTAAGTTGCTCCTGCTCCTAACAGCTGGTTGACAACTGCCACTGCCAAATAGATAAGAGCAGCACGCATGAGTAAGCTGGTAGCGCCGCCTGCTTGCGCCGTATCTATAAAATAACGAAGGATTTGCGGAACTACGAGTTGTAAGCCGATACCCAAAAGTAAGAGTAGCGCCATAAATGTGGCCTTTTGCCACTGTGGGCCTAAATATCTGCGAAATAAACCCAGATAAGTTTTAAGCGAAACATCGCCCTCAGATTTGCTTGTCATCTTGCACACCTTTTCTAAAAAACGTAAGGTCTTTGTCTCGAGCGTTTACCCACGGATTTATAAGAAGAATGCAAGAAAAAACCGTGGGGTTTGGTGCCCACGGTCATAGTGTTTTAAGTTAAACAGCTACGAGCAGACACACTCCTTCCCAAACGCGCCACTACGGACACCAGTTTGGGAAATACGAAACAGTGTTATGAATAAAGTATCAATCATGCGCCTGCCCTTTCTAAAGTTCACACTAAAGTGACTTACACAATGTAGTTGACCAGAGACCCGTTTGTCAAGCAGCCCGTTTCTCAAAACGCTTTTATGTGGTGTTTCCTGTTTAGACTACAGCCTGAAAAAGCCTAACCTCGCTAGTCTAAGGTCATGAAACATGCCCTTATTATTGGTGCAAGTGGCGGCATAGGTTCAGCTCTAAGTCAGCAACTAGCAAAGACCTATAAACTTAGCCTCGTTGGTCGTAATTTAGCAAAGCTCAAAACCCTTAAATCTAGGCTGCCAAACGCTGATATTATTCCGACCGATGTTGCCAGTGAGCTCGAGCTAAGTGCCCTCTTTGACATGCTCGAGTCGATTGATTTATTAATCTATAGTGTCGGGGATATTCAACCTGAGCTCATCAAAATGGCCTCATCAGAAAACTTCCAGCGCGTTATAGACGCTAACCTAACAGGTCTTTTTTACACCTTAAAGTACGCCGAAGCCAAGCTAAATCAGGGCTCGAGGGTTTACGTTCTCGGCGCTCGCCCTGACTTAATAAGCTACCGAGGCTTTGCTGCGTACGCCGCAGCGAAGGCTGGGGTTAAAGCCCTTATTGAGATTGCGGCTACCGAAATGAAGCGGAAAACAAGCTTCACACTCGTTTTACCTAAAGCAACAGACACGGATTTCTGGAAAAATGTTGGCAAAGTACCAAAGGATGCCCTAAGTGCTTCCGAAGTTGCAAAAGCTATTTTCAGTAGCCTCGAGTCCGAAGCTCAAGCAAGTCTAGTTGTTGGCTAAGTCACCAGCCCCACGTGCCAGTACCACCTTTAAAAGGCCCAACAATATCTGAACTTATCCAGCCACCATAGAAATCACCTTCTTGCGCAGTGATTTGCTCATCATCTAAAAAACAAGCGTCCATTTTGCTTGGGTAAAAAGCCAGATAGTTTTTTATCTGGCTAAACCTGTCGCTTGGGTCTGGATATGACCAAGCTACATACTTTAGCTCTGCCCCCTCAACACGAATGCTCCAGTAAGCAGCTTGTCCTTTAAATTCACAAAAGCTAGTCTTAGCTTCCTTAACTAAAAACTGCATTTGAATATCTTCTTGTGGTACATAGTAAACAGGAGGGTGGCTCGTCTCAAGAACTCGAAAAGCCCTCTGAGAATCCACCAGATACCTACCTGAAAGATAAATGCGTACGCGCTTTTGACTGGCTTCTACTCGCGGTGGTCTAGGATAATCCCAAACCGATTCTTGACCTGCTTTAGGTCCTAATCGTTTAATCATAAGCTTAGCTTAAATCTGAAAACCTCAAACAAACTTCGGGCTACCTTACCTTATAGCCAACAGGTCTCGTTCAATCTAAATATATGGATTGGTAAGCCTCACCCAAATCTAAATTGCTGAGCGCTATAGCATTAGGCATGACTCGCCAGATACAAGATGCACGCATCAAAACCCTCAATCAAGCACCTGTTAAAAAAGGGAAGTATGTACTTTACTGGATGCAGGCTAGCCAGAGGGCTGAAGACAATTATGCGCTCGAGCTTGCCATTCAAAAGGCTAATGAATTAAATCAACCTTTGCTGGTCGCCTTTGGTCTCATGGACGATTACCCAGAGGCTAATACCCGCCATTATCAGTTTATGCTCGAGGGTCTAAAAGACGTGCAAGTCAGCTTGGCACGTCGCAACATCAAGCTAGTAGTACAGCAGGGCTCACCCCAAAAGGTAGCACTTAGGCTTGCAGAAAATGCTTCCCTTGTTGTTACAGATAGGGGTTATCTGCGCATCCAAAGAGAATGGCGTGGCGAGCTTGCTGGTAAGCTCGAGTGTCAACT
>JAHEBB010000576.1 GCA_024642575.1 Trueperaceae bacterium
CTTGGAATCGAGGTTACCTGTCGGTTCATCGGCCAGCAAAATATCTGGGTCAGTTGCCAAAGCTCTGGCGATAGCGACCCGTTGTTTTTGCCCACCCGACAGCTGATTTGGTCGATGATCCATACGGCTTCCTAAACCAACCCGCTCTAGAGCCTCTTTGGCGATGCGGTTGCGCTCTTTGGCAGGCGTACCACGGTACATGAGAGGTAAGGCAACATTTTGGAGTGCGTTGGCTCTTGGTAAAAGATTATAAGATTGAAAGATAAAGCCAATGCGTTTATTGCGAATGCCAGAAAGCTCATCTTCACTTAACTCACTTACCTCTTGACCTGCCAATTTATAACTACCGGAGGTTGGTGTGTCCAGGCAGCCCAAAATTTGTAGCAGGGTAGATTTACCACTGCCACTTGGACCCATGATGGCGGCGTATTGACCCCGAATCACATTTAGCTCGAGCCCTCTAAGGGCATGAACCTCTAAGCCCCCTTCAAGGGTGTAGATTTTTTTAATATCTTTGGCCTCAATAACGTTTTCAGTCATGGCAATTTTCAGGGTTAAATCCTAATTAGTGAGAGGCTCGTAGCTGACATTAGCCTCAGGTTTCAGGTTTTCTAGATTGATAAGAGCAATCAGGTCACTAGCTTTTAAGCTGCTACTTTCAGCGGCGGCAAAGGTTGCGTTGCGGTCAAGGATGGTTATTGCTGCGCGCTCAACTACCCCTTTACCTGGCTCGCTTTCTATCACTTTATAGACATAGCTTTCTTTATCTTCTTCGGTGATTGCCTCAAGGGGTATTAGTAAAACATTATCTAAGGCATTAACGGTAATACGAGCTGTAACGGTGTAACCCGGTTTAATTAATCCCTGACTAATATCCTCTGGATGGTTAAGATCCAAGATGACTTTAAGTTGCGCGGTACTGCCACTACGGTTAGCTACAGAACTTACGCGACGTACGGTTGCGTCCAGACTGAGGTCAGCATTGGCGTCCGGGGTGATGGTGGCATTTTGAGCAGACTTCAGCTCTGAAGCACGGTTTTCATCAAAATTGGCAGTGACAAAAAGACCGCTGGTATCTACCAGAGTTAGCGTACTTGCTGCACTTACCTGATCGCCCAATTCAAAATTAATACTTGTTACGGTGCTAGCAAAGGGGGCTTTCAGGCTTGCCTCGGTGATTTGTTCCTCAAGATTGGCAATATTTGTCTCGAGCTGACTTATTTGGGCGTCATTGCTGGCACGCTGGGCGGATGCTAGTTGATCAAACGAACCCAAGCGTGAGCGAGCGCTTTCAAGGGCAACCGTTACCTGACTAAGTTTGCGCTCGGCACTTGAAAGGGCATCTTGGGCAGTTTTTAACTCATTTTGCGAGGCAGCTCCCTTATCAAATAAGCGTTCAACCGTGTTTAGATTTTTTTGAGTGTTGGCAAGGTCTTGACTAGCACTAGCCAGACTGTCTTGAGCGCTGACGAGATTGGTTTCATTATCGAGTCTATCAACTGTTTGTTGCGCCGTTAAGCGAAGGCTGTCTGCTTTGGCAGATTGCAAATTGGCACGGCTGGAGGCTAAGTCACGCTCTAAAGACGCTGTGTCAAGCGTGGCTAAAAGGTCACCGGCAGTAACAAAATCGCCTTCATTTACCCTAATGCTCTCGACACTACCCGAGGTTTTAAAGCTAATGGTGCGCTCGAGCGCTGCCTCAACAATGCCTGTACCTGAGACTTGTCTAATGAAGTCTCCCTGACTTATGCTTTCGACGAGGGTACGCTCAAATGTGGGTCCAGATCTTCGCCTGATAATGGCAAATGTAGCGGCGGCAAGCGCTAAGACCAAAATGCCTACGACAACCCAACGACCGACACCTCCCTTAGAACGTTTCACGTTTTCCTCCTTGTCTTTCAAACCTTTTGGGACTTGCCCTAGATTCCTCTATTCGTCATTAACAAAGTCAGATGCTAGACCGAAGCCAAGAGCCACGGTAAGAGCAAGAAGCCAAACGCAAGAATTGCAACTATAACTGTTGCTCTGATTGCCCGCGTTCTTGTTGACACAGCTTGTACACCCAAATAAATCAACAGAAGCTGCCACAAACTTGACAGATAAGTCAAAACCTGAGAACTTCGACCATAAAAACTTGACTGAATTTCGTGTTGTAGCTGCGTGTTGGCAGCTCGAAAAGCTTCGGGGTCTGTCGCAGTAGCGGTAATCGGACTTACAGAAACAGGAAACAACGCTGCGATAACAATGGCAATCGTCAAAATAATGATTTGAGGTGCGCTCGAATAAGCTGCTATGGCCCAGGGTTTGGTATCCATACCGGCCCCCATACGAATAAGTAAGCCATAAATCAACCAGATAACAAAGCTAGCGATGATTGCGATAATGGGTGCACTAATGACACTAATTTGCCCTACAATGGCGTTGTCTGGAAAGGCATCTGCCGTTGGTAATGCACTAAAGTAGGCAACAATCGCTGCTAAAATACCTGTAATAATAATAACCAAAAACGCTAGAGAAATCTGCTTTGGTTTAGACTCGAGCTCCCGAAAAAACGTTTGTGGTTTTACAATAACCTCTAAAATGCCCTCAAGCATTTTCCCTCCTTGGACTAAGTTTATCCAGTTCTTAAACGGTATTCCTAGTGCTAATTGTCATAACTGTAAGTCTAGAAAATGAAGACTCATTTGTCTTCAGACTAAAGGTGTAAAAGTATTAGGTTTGTTGGTAGATTTTACTTTGATTCATGAACTTGGACTTGCTACCACTAACAAGCACAGATAAAAACATGAGCTAGGCATAACTGGCTATAGAGCTAAACTGCATGGCTTTTTGTAAAATGGCACGGTCTTTTACTGGAGCACTGGCTATAAGCAGATTACCTTCATCTAAATGAACAAGGCAATAGGCCATCGAATCTGTGGTTAGAAAGAATTCATTTAGCCTACCTTTTATAGCCTCACGACTCTTTTCTAATAGCGTTTTTGCCAAGGTGAAAACTTGAGCCGCGTCGCCAAAACCTTGACTCGGGCTTGAGGCCATAGGGTAGCCAATGGCAATTGCACTTATGCTTGGGCAAACAGAGCGAATATCTTTCATGATGCGAAGATAGCGCTGCTCCTCATCGGCTAGGCGGGATGCTTCAGTGAGCGCTGTGTCAACACCTAATTGCACCGAGAGCTGATTAGGAACGGTATAATGCATGACGCGGTAGGGGGCGTCTTCTAATTGTATAAGTCTGCCCAGTGCTTTTAAGCCTTTTAAGTTTTGATTATCTGCAAAATAAAGAGCATCTTCAACAA
>JAHEBB010000577.1 GCA_024642575.1 Trueperaceae bacterium
TAGTTTTTAGCTGATTCCCAGAAAGACTTTGTCTGCTTAGGTTTCCAAAATTCTAAAGCGTTAGCCGCTCACGCCTTTTCAATACCTGCTATTGATATAGTTTTTTAGATATGCCTGGCTCACCGCAACCGCCTTGTAAACCTCAGAGCATTTGGCGTTTTCTAGCTTTATGTTTGGTTTCCATTCTTTTTCGGCCTGATCTTCGTTATGCTTAATCAGGCGCGTTTATCGTTAAAGCTTGTTTTATCCAGCAGTCTTGTACTCATTTTGCTCCTCATTTTGCCCGCTTTAATTATTGTAGTAAAAGCATTGCAGCCTGGCCTTTTACCTGCACTTTTAAGTCCAGTGGTCACCGAGGCACTCCGCTTAAGTCTACTAACCACGTCGATAAGTTTGACCATCAGCCTTATTATGGGTACTCCGACGGCTTATTTACTTGCCAGATATACCTTCCCAGGAAAACGACTTGTAGATACGCTTATAGATTTGCCCCTCGTCTTGCCGCCAACCGTAGCAGGTCTTGCCCTTCTTTTAACCTTTGGTCGAAGAGGTGTCATTGGCAGCTATTTAGCCGAGGCGGGTATTAGCATTGCGTTTACGACGGTTGCTGTCATAATGGCTCAAGTATTTGTTGCTGCGCCACTTTTTATTCGTTCAATGAAGGCCGGCTTTAGTCACCTTGATGTTCGGCTCGAGGGCGTGGCCTTAAGTCTCGGCGCGAGTCGCTGGCGTACCTTTTGGCAAATTAGTTTGCCACTAACTTTACCCCAATTAATTGAAGGTACGGTTTTATGCTGGGCAAGGGCGCTAGGAGAGTTTGGTGCCACCATTGTCTTTGCAGGAAGCCTGCAAGGGAGAACTCAAACCATGCCACTGGCAATCTACTCGGCGCTCGAGCAAAATCTCAGCGCGGCTCTTAGCCTTTCTGCTCTATTAACATTAGTCGCCTTTATCCTGCTGTATAGTTTTCGGTCATTTCTAAGTACCGACTCTGCCTGAGTATTTACTTTTATCGCAGTTGAAAGACGAGGTATTCATTGGAATCTTCCAAACTTCGCTTAAGAGTCGTTTACATTGAAGCCTTTAATATTTGAGGCAAACCTCGGTGAATGCACCTCATAGAGATTATAGTTAAATTGCCTGGTTTTTAAAAAATATTTGCATGATTTTTTGATCTCTCAGGTGGTATGTCAAACCTTAAAACTAACCTCAAGTTTACTCAATCATTGCTACGCACTGTCATCTTCTTAACAAATCATGAAATAATAGGCCAAATGCGTTTATCAACAACTGATATTTATGCCTTTCACGCACTTGCCTTTTTGGGGACTCAGGAAGCTGGTCGCTGGGTAGGAAGCGATGAAATAAGTGAAGCAACCGGTATCGCACGTCCTTATTTGGTTAGAATTTTGGCAACCCTATCAAACCATCAAATAATTACCTCAAAAAAAGGAACAGGAGGCGGTTATGCGCTATCTAAAGTTGCCACAGAACTAAACCTGAGAGACGTTATGAGAGCAATTGATGGGCCAGTGGCACCCTTATCTTGTGTAAGCTTAAATTGGGGAAAGGTGTGTCCTGAAGAGACGCGCTGCACAGCAAGGAATCAGATATGGCTAAAAGTTCGCGATGCCATGCTGGCGGCCCTTGCCGAGGTTAGTGTTGCCGATTTAGCAAGTGACTTTGAAAAAGGCGTTAAATACAGCTTTTGTCTCGAGCATTTGCTTGGACCCAATGCCTAAGGATTTAGCGGAATAAGCTCGAGCCTATCAAGACCCGCACCTGTCTCACGCATATAAAAAATTAAAGTGTTTCTTTTTACTAGGGTAAAAACTTTTGGATCATCGCTGGCTTCCCGCAGGTTATCTTCAACAAATTCTGGGAAAACGCTATTCGCTGCCGTATTGTTAAATGAATAGACAAAATAGGGTTGACTATTTAGTTTTACATAAAAAGAATCGCTCGCCAAATCTTTAGCAGAAACCCATGCTTTTATGGTGTATTTTCCAGGCTCAGCCTCAAATTCAAAGGTTAAGCTATCTTTTTGATCCGGGGCTTGCATATGATTATGAATGTCCGCTTCATTATGATAAAGCGACCGAACAAATGCACCCCCGCTTGCCTCAGCACTCTGCACTCTGATGAATGCGCCTAAAGGCAGACCCGTTTCCGCTTCAATACATAAGCCTGTACAATATGCAGGCAAGTCACTTTTTGAGCAAGCAGCTAAAAAACCAAGGCTTAGTATCAAACCAAAGTAGAAAATGGAAAGTGGTTTTGCTAAAGCCTTAGTTTGCTGTGTTTGCATCAAGTTTCCTTTGGTGGGCAGGTATTACTTGGTTGGTTATACTAAATTTACAAAAGATAGCTTGCGAATACTGATTCGCAAGCTATCTGCCTTATTAATTGGCTGCAGGAACGAGTTCTAGCTCGAGCTTATCTAGTCTTGCATCACTTTCTCGGTGATGGAAGCGAACTGTATGTTCACCCGCTTCAAGCGTAATTGAAACATCACCTTTACCCTGGTCTTTTACATAGTCCTCAGTAAAAAGAGGAAACGCCTGGACATTTTTGGCTGTTCCAGAAGCAACATCTTTAAAAGAGTAATTATAGGCTGGCTTATCATCGACACTTACCCAAAACGAATCGTCAGAGTCATCCATCCCGGCAACCCAGGTTTTAATCATATAGTCACCTGCCGTGTCAACTGTAAAACAGAATTCCATATAATTTGCGCTGTCTACTTCCAGAATACTATCAGGTATATTTCCTGGCTCACCGCCATCTGGAATATGCACATATTTACCACCACTGGCGTTTCCACCCGCAATATCATCTGCAACAACAAAGTTTCCACCCACTAAGTCAGCCTCTTCAGCTTCTTGTACCAAAGGGCCACAAGTCGAGACAATTAAGATGATGGCGGAATCTTTTACGGTTGAGCTTTGGGTCTTATCGTTTTTGGCATAAAGCTGATAGCTGTACTCGACACCTGCCACGACAGCTAAATCTTCATAGACCAAGCCAGTTACTTCCTTCAAGTCAGTAAAGTTAGTTCCGTCACTACTTTTTTGAAGCATATAAGACGTTGCATCTGTGACTGCATCCCAACTAAGGTTAATACTGGTGTCTGCTGGGCTTGCAGCAAAATTACTTGGGGCATCAAGGACAGCAGGGGGTGCCTCGGTTTTGCTACAGGCAGCAATAAACAACAAAGAAAACCCAACGAATGCGAATAACTTTTTCATCATTCCTCCAAAACGGGTTAAAACTGTTGGGGATACAATTCAAGCACTTG
>JAHEBB010000578.1 GCA_024642575.1 Trueperaceae bacterium
GGCATTAAAGTAAAAGTAATTGTTTATTTTCGGCGACATGATGCTTGGGCAAGATCCGCCTATATGCAGTGGGGCATCAAGCACAAAACCTACAAAGGATCCTTGAAATCCTTTGCGGAATGGCGAAAAATGCGTAAGTTTGCCTATTTCCCAAAGCTCGAGCCTTGGTTGAAAGATGAAACGATAGAATTAAAGGTAAGAAATTTTGACGCCTGCGAAGATGTTGTGCTTGATTTTTGTGACCTTTGCGAGATTGAGGGCTCGAGTATTCAAGTTAAACGATCAAATCAAAGCCCGTCAGCAGCGTCTTTGGCTCTTTGGGCGCTTTATAATGGACAATTTGACCGAGAAGTTTTGCCAGCTGAACTCTACCCAGTTTTGGCAAAAGCCGATATCTTAGATTGTAACTTTGAAGATGTGGATTTTAACAGTTTGCTACCTCAGATTGACGACTTAAAATCGGTTCAAGAAGAAACAAGGCTTGATAGAGAAAAGTTGAATGCCCTTTTTAAAGCGTCTGGTCAGCCAGAGATGGCAACGCAAGATATTAAATTTCAGCAAGGGGAGCTCAGTCAAAATCATATTAATGCAGCTCTTATTATGCTTATTAAGAAACAGAATGATCGAATAAGCCTTTTAGAGAAAGAACTTGCCCAGCTTCTAAGCAAATAGGCATAGACATTTGCAAGATGTTAACCATGCTAAAGGTAAATTCATATCTCTTTGATAGAGTTTATTTCAATGTCTAACAGGATCCTTCTAACAGGTGGTACAGGTAGGCTTGGTCAGGAACTTCGTCAAGCATTCCCTGAACTAATAGCGCCTTCTCGTAGCACAATGGATATCTGCAATTATCAATCTGTTTTTGAGACCATTGAACATCTCAAACCAGAGCTTATTGTTCATGCTGCTGCCTATACCAATGTTTCTAAAGCTGAAAGCGAAAAAACAAAGTGTTGGCAAAGCAATGTGGTGGGTACAAAAAATCTGGTAAGAGCCGCCAACTTGTTTGGAATAAAGCTTATTCACATTTCAACAGATTATGTTTTTTGGGGGGATACAGGGAACTATAAAGAAGAAGATACGCCTGGACCAACCAGAAACTATTATGCCTTGACTAAGCTGGTGGCTGAGTCGGTAGCCTGTTTAGCCCATAAGCATCTTATTATTCGTACCAGTTTTCGCCCTAGGGAATGGGTCTATCCTGTGGCATTTGATGATCTTTATACCTCACAAGACTATGTAGATATTTTGGTGCCAGATATAGCTTTAGCTATAGGTCATCATGAGCAGATCCCCTATGAAACCTTGCATATTGCCACTGAAAGGAAGTCTGTCTATGACCTGGCTAAGAGACGCAAACCTGATGTGCAAAGAGCAAGTAAAGAAACTGCCAATGTAGCTTTGCCCGAGGATGTTTCCCTAAATATAAGTCGTTGGCTAGCTTTAAAAGAAAGGTGGGGAAAATGATGAGTTTGGTTTTTGAGCCGCAAACAATTCCTGATGTAATTCTAGTTAAGCCTCGCGTTTTTAAAGATGATAGAGGGTTTTTTCTTGAAGTCTATAAACAATCAGAATTCACGGCGGGGGGCATAAAAGAACTATTTGTACAAGATAATCGCTCACGTTCGAGCCGCAATACATTGCGCGGACTCCACTACCAAAAACTTCCTAAGCCGCAGGGCAAGCTTGTGTCTGTAGTGAGAGGAGAAATAATAGACGTTGCGGTAGATATTCGCAATGGGTCCCCTACATATGGTCAGTGGGTGAGTGCTTTGCTCAACGAAGAAAATCAACATCAGCTTTATGTACCTGTAGGCTTTGCTCACGGCTTTTGTGTATTGAGCGAAACTGCCGATGTGTCTTATAAAACAACGGGAGAATATTCGGCTGAGCATGATAGAGGTATTCTCTGGAATGATCCAGCTATTGGTATTGATTGGTCTATACATAAGCCCCATCTTTCGCCTAAAGATGAAAAGCAGCCTTTGCTTAAAGATGCAGACAATAATTTTAGGTACGGAGAAGATAAATGAAAACCATTTTAGTTACAGGTGGGGCCGGCTTTATTGGTTCAGCTTTGGTGAGGTATCTCATTGAGCAAACAGAGGAAAAAGTTATAAATCTGGATAAGCTCACGTATGCAGGTAACCTTGAATCACTTAAAACAGTGGAGAATAATCCTCGGTATAGTTTTGAACAGCTTGATATTTGTGATAGTGAGGCCTTAAAGAGCGTTATTAATACCTACCAGCCAGATGCTATTTTACACTTAGCAGCTGAGTCTCACGTTGACCGCTCTATTGATGGGCCATCAGCTTTTATAAAGACAAATGTCATGGGTACATTTAACCTTTTAGAGGCAGCTCGAGCCTACTGGTCTGACTTAGCCGAAGCTAAAAAGGCGGTTTTTCGGTTTGTTCATGTCTCTACCGATGAAGTTTATGGTTCGCTTGGTGAGACAGGCTATTTTAGCGAAACCACTGCCTATGACCCACGCTCTCCTTACTCTGCCAGTAAGGCTGCCTCTGATCATTTAGCCAATGCCTGGTTTCATACCTATGGATTACCCGTGGTGGTAACGAATTGCTCAAATAATTATGGCCCTCATCAATTTCCCGAAAAGCTGGTGCCAACGGTTATTCTGAAAGCTCTTGCAGGTGAACCCATACCCGTTTATGGGGATGGAGGAGCCATACGAGATTGGCTTTATGTCGAGGATCATGTTAGGGGAATTATGACGGCCCTTGAAAAAGGCAAACCAGGGGAGACCTATACTATAGGCACTAATAATGAAAAGAATACGGTTGAAATGGTGGGTGCTATATGCGAGCTATTAGATGAACTCGTAGAAAAACCAAAGGTTAAGCCGCATAAGAAGCTTCTGACTTTTGTCAAAGACCGACCAGGGCATGATCGCCGTTACGCTATAGATGCAACTAAGATTAAAACCGAACTTGCTTGGCAGCCACGCGAAAGTTTTGAGACGGGGCTACGCAAAACGGTGATCTGGTACTTGGAAAATAGAGACTGGTGTGAGCGTGTGCTTGATGGTAGGTATAGGCTCGAGCGATTAGGTACTTTATCTTCAAAAACATAAGAAAAAATGTTAACTATCTAATGTCGGCAAATGTATTGAAAGATGCTAGAAACCTAATCAATCCAAATGATGTTGAACCTTTTGGTCTTAGGTATGGCGGTATTGGCTGCAATACCTAAGGTTTACTTAGTTGTTTTGTAGTCTTCAAGAATTTGACTGCTAGACAGCGCCTCATCATAAATTTTGACCTCATCAAG
>JAHEBB010000130.1 GCA_024642575.1 Trueperaceae bacterium
CTCTACTCCAATGATGTTGGTGCAGCCTTTGAAGATATAACGAGTTTTGCGGCCTATGTAGGGGGTAGCCCGACCAATATTGCCGTAGGCACCCAACGATTAGGTGTAAAGGCTGCTCTTTTAACAGCCGTTGGGCAAGATAAAGTTGGTGACTTTATCTTGAACTTTTTGAAAAAAGAAGGGGTCAATACCGACTATATTCCTGTTAAGCCAGGGAAGCGCTCGAGCGCGGTTGTATTAGGCATAGAACCCCCTGACCGCTTTCCCCTCGTTTATTACCGTGATAACTGCGCAGACTTTGAAATCACCATTGATGATGTGATTGCTACCCCGATTGCAGAGGCAAGGGCTTTAGAAGTTTCAGGGACAGGGCTTGCCAAAGAACCCAGTCGCAGCTCTACTTTTTACGCTGCTGAAGTTGCCAGGCGTGCAGGCAAAAGTGTCTTTTTAGACCTGGATTTTCGTGCTGATCAGTGGCATGACCCGAGAGCTTTTGGCGTCAATGTGCGTGCACTTTTACCGCTCGTAACGGTGGCAATTGGAACCGAAGAAGAGATTAATGCCGCCATGATTACTGACCCGAGCCAGATTATTATTAAGCATCAGCAAATATCCGCGCCTGAGATTTTAGGTGATATTGAAGCCAACATCAAAGCTATTCTGGCTATGGATAATGGCCCTGAAGCTCTGGTGGTTAAGCGGGGTGCAGACGGTGCGACCATTCACACACGTTCGGGTGAGATTACTAAAGTACCTGGGTTCCCCGTAGAAATCTACAATGTTTTAGGGGCAGGCGACGCCTTTGCCAGTGGTTTTATTTATGGGCAGCTTAAAGGCTGGGATTATTATAAATCAGCGCGTATGGGTAATGCCTGCGGTGCGATTGTGGTGACAAGACATGGCTGTGCAAACTTCATGGGCTATGAGCAGGAAGTGCTTGAATTTGCTGCTTCAAGGGGTGGCTTGTAAACCTAAAAGTTTTTCACTTTTGCCATTGCAGGTTTTGCTTGCAATGGCATTTTAGTTGACATTAGGGTTCGCGGTTTAATCGGGTTGTTATCAGGGCTGAGATACGCTCGAGCCAACCAGCTTTTGAATCATCAAGAGCTAAACCAAAAAGGAAAAAGACGGCTAATATTGTTAGTCCAACCGTTGCGATAATACTTATGACATCTAACAGGTTCATTTGAACCTCCTGTCTATGAGAGACCAATGCCCGAATTACCTAAAAAACGCCTGTAAAACAACAAAATACATAAAATCTAACAATTAAAAAACGCTAAAACTCAAATACGTATATCTGTTTTTAGCTTGATTAAGTATAGCTAAAGCTGAGATGAGAAGCGTATAAAAAACAACGATTACTTTGATCTTGGCAAAAGTTGGCTGAGAATGTGTGTTTAAATAGAAGAACTTAAGTTTAGATAGAGGTTACCTATGACTAGCCCCAAAGCCCCCCTATTCCGTGACCCAATATTTGACGGCGCAGCCGACCCAGTAGTTATCTGGAACCGTGAAGAAAAAGCCTGGTGGCTGCTTTACACCAACCGCCGTGCCAGCGTTCCCTGTGAAGGCTTTGCCTGGGTGCATGGTACCGATATTGGGGTTGCTAGTAGCAAAGATTCGGGTAAGACCTGGACTTACCGAGGCACTTTGCAAGGGCTCGAGTTTGAAAAGGGCCGCAATACCTTCTGGGCGCCTGAGATTTTCTGGCATGAAGGGCTTTACCATATGTATGTGAGCTATGTGCCGGGCATTCCAGTTGATTGGCGTACGACTCGGCACATCCTGCACATGACCAGCAAGAACCTCTGGGACTGGCAGTTTGAAAGCCGTTTGAATTTATCCTCAGATAAAGTTATTGATGCAGGTATTTACCGCATGCCTGACGGTGTTTGGCGTATGTGGTACAAAGATGAAGCCAACAGCTCGCATACCTATCTGGCAGAAAGTAGCGATCTTCACACCTGGCAGGTGAAAGGCCCAGTCATTACTGATTGTGCCCATGAAGGCCCCAATGTCTTTTTCTGGAAAGGCTTTTACTGGATGATTACCGACCCTTGGAAGGGTTTAGGTGTTTACCGTTCAACTGACGCAAGTCATTGGGAAAAACAAGGGCATATTCTGGATAAGCCTGGAACGCGCCAGGATGATCAAACTAAGGGTCTACATGCGGATGTACTTGTGCAAGGTGAGCGTGCTTATATTTTTTACTTTACCCACCCTGATCGAGTGAGAGCCGAAAGCTTTGATGAAGAGCACCCTTACTCGAGCAAACGAACCTCTATTCAGGTGGCAGAATTAGAAGCCAAAGATGGCATCTTGTTTTGTGATCGTAATAATCCGTTTCATTTTGAACTCAATCCTGAAAGCTAAACAAAAACCTTTGCATTGGCCTCACGGATGTGTTGGGCAACCACGCTAGCTGCTACTTTTTGCCAGTTATAAAAGGTTCTTTCGGGCACGTAAGTTCTAAAGTACTCGAGCGCCTCTCTGGCTGTGCTATCCAAGTGCGCATGATCGCTGCGCTGGTTAAAAGGTTTTGCACCCAAAATGTAGGGGAAATAAAGCACGTTGTAGTGCCGCCACTCATCCTGAGGGGAAAAGTCAAGATCAGACTGGGGTTTTAAACCTAAGATGGCCTCAAGCAAAACCTGTTTAAGTTCTTGAGTACGGTTCAGGGTATCGGCATTAAGACCCTTCTGGTCAAGTCGCTGAGTGATGCTAGGGAGTTGGGTGAGTGGGCTCGAGCCTAAACGACTTAAATCAGCAAACTGACTCAAAGCTTTGCGGGTCAGGTGGCTAAAGGTTTCTTTAGACATAGCGCTAAAATCAGTCTCGGTTTGACTGCGCCTGAGCGCGTCACTGGCAGCGCGCATGTTGGAGAGTTCTCTTTGGCGTTTGGGTTGCTGAGCAAAAATCAGTCTATCCAAATAGGATTGCAGGGGGCTGGCAAAGGCTTGTAGCAGGGCGCTTAGGCTGAGGCTCGAGAAAACCATCAGTCTTAAGGCGGTGTTTTGTCCAAACATCACCATAAAAAGCACAATTTGACCGACAAACAAAGCGCTGATAAGACTATGACTCAAAAGCGAGCGGAGCATGTCTGGCAAGAGAGATTCGCCCAAATCAAAAGCGTCATAGTAGGCAATACTAAGACCTAAAAGCAGTAAGTCAAAGCCTAAGCCCAGAATTAAGCCGTTTTTGGGAAAAAGGCCTGAGGGTAGGAAAAGGGCTGCTACTGCCAAGGCAAAAAAGAGCGTGGTGACAAAAACAAAAACCAAAGGCTGTGAGGGAGAGTGCTTTCTTGCTTGTCCTAAGATAGCCAAAAAAACCAGCAAAAGGGGCGCTAAATTGAGTAAAGCCAAAAGACCAAGCCTTAAGCTCGAGCCAAGCTCAACCCCAAAAAAGGCTAAGCTCAGTAAGATGGCGTTAAGCGGCAAAGCGCTGTAAAGCCAGAAACGATAAAGGTGCATTTTGAGGCTCGAGCCCTCTAGCAAAAGTTGAATCAGCGTGGCTGTCCAGAAAAGGGAAGGTAAAAAGATAAATGCTTCTTTCAAGCGAATTAAACTTGGGTTTGTGGTTTCAGGTGCAAAAGCAGCTAGACCCAGACTTAGGCTATAAGCCAGCAAACCAAGTGCCGTAAAAAGAAAGCGCTTATCCTCGGCACGCTTGGTTAAAAGGTAAAACCCAAGCCAAAGACTAATGCTAAAACTTAGGGCAAACAGGCTAAAAGAAAAACTACTCATAAGGGTGTTTGGCTATTCTAGCCTGAAGGGCGTTCTCATGATTTTGAAGCGGTTCTTAAGTGCCAAGCAAGTATCCCGGCTAAGGCAAGCCGAAAAAGAATGCTTGGAAGGGCTGCAAAATTGACAATCTTTTGTAAATAGGCAAGGAGATCAACGGCTGAGCTAAGTACCAGATACATAATAATGCCAGGGATGATGGCTCGAGCCGCCGTCATTTCAGGTTTAAAGCGTAGTAGCCAGATCCCAGGTACTAAGGCAGAAACACCTGCCCCGCTGACACGTAATAAGAAGAGGGTTTCTTTGCTTGCTTCTATGCCAACAACCCTAAACATTAAAGTTGGGAAAAACAGAAGACCGACGGCTGAAAGTGCAAAGAACACTAAGAGGAATAGGAAAAAATGTTTCATAAGAACGGTGACTAGCTTTGGTTTCTAGTCTGACGGAGACCAAAGATTTGCAAAATCGCAAATACTGCAACAATATCAGCAAGAATACCCGTAGCCCATTTTCCCTCAAAGCTTAAAACGGTAGGTAGAGCAATGAGGATAATGCTTAAAATAACCCAGCTTATATCAGCCGCGATAATGGTTTTTACGCTATTACTTTTAGACTTGGGAGATTTAGCCACTTGCCAGACCACCCCTGCGAAAGCCAGTAACCCTAGTCCTATAAGAGCTATTATCCAGGTATTGGACCAGCCTAAAAATTGACTGATGGGTCGGTTAAAAACCAAAAGCTCGAGCCCGCTCAATAAAGAAAAAATGGCATTGACCTTTAGCGTTGATCTTAAAAGAGTTGATTTGTTTTTGGCTAAAACTGCACTTGTCATCGTGAACCTCCTTAGTTCCCTCTGACTTTAAACAAAGCGTCCCTGCCAAACCCAGGCTTCGCACTGCCAAAGGCTGCCAAAAGGGCCTAAGGTAAAAGTTTTTCGGTTCTGCCAAGGCGGTTATACATAATGAGCGCCCCCCATTCTCTGGCATAATCATCTATATCACTGAGCCGCCCAACAATTTTCAGCGTAGGTTGAATAGCCAGTTTAGCTGTATGCCTATAATCAACAGGATAAGGGATAACCGTCCAGCCTTGAGCCTGAAAGGTAAGGTAGGCTCTTGGCATATGATAGGCACTCGTGACCAAAATCCAGCGCTCACCTGCTTGAGGTTTGACCGACTGAAGTGCCAGAAGGGCTTCTTCGTAAGTGCTCCGTGCGCCCCCTAAGTAAGTTATTTGCCGATTGCTATATTCGGGCCCAAAAAAGAAACTGGCATCATTGGGCAGAGCGGTAAATTCATTGGGGATGATTTCACGAAATAGCCCAGTAAAAACCAGTTTGGCATTCGGATAGCGTTTAGCCAGAGCAGCCCCAGCCATCATGCGCTCGGCACCTTCATTGACATTAAGTTGTTGCCTGCCCTGACTTACGCCCCAATCAACTGCCCCACCCAGAACAATAATGCCTTCTACCTGATTGGGTAAAGGGTTAGGAGCATGTAGGCGGTTTTCAAGAGGGCCTGCCAGTAAATCCTCTACGGGTAAAAGGCTGGGAACCAGAATAAAAAAGACCGCTAATGCCAAGGCAGAGCGACCGAGTTTAAGTCCACCAAAGATCAGGCAAAGCAAACTGAATAAGATAAGCATAATAATAAGATTGCTTGGTTGTAAAAGCAGCCAGGTAAGATCGCTTTGCAGATTCATGTGTGCTCATTATGTCATGCTTTGGCTGTGCAATATGAAACTGCTTTGTCTTAAAAGTGGACCGATAATAAAGGTTCTGAAGTGCTTTGAATGGTTAAACAAGGATACCTTCCTTAGGGGAAAAACTGAAGTATAATGGGGTGTTAAAACCTGTTTTTAAGCTCATCGTAGGGGTTGAAACGTCTATGTACCTCTAGCTAGTTTCGCGTAGGGCATTTCTCACGTATACTCTAATTAAACAAACATTCTATAGTGGATTGGAAGATGATGAAATTAGCTATTGTTACTGATTCAACCTGCGATCTTCCTAAAGCTGAGCTCGAGCGCTTAGGAGTCTACCGCGTACCGCTTTATGTCAATTTTCAGGGCAAACTCTGGAAAGACTGGGTAGAAATAAACCCCAAAGACATTATTGAAGGGGTGAGTAACGGCGCTGCCATGCCAAGTACCAGTCAGCCAAGCCCACAAGATTTTGAAACGACTTATAAAGAAGCTATTGCCAAGGGTGCCGAAGACATTTTATGCGTTACCTTGAGCGGTGATTTATCTGGCACTTTTCAATCAGCCACGATAGCCGCAGCTAATGTTTCGGTTCCTGTAAAGGTCTTTGATAGTCGGGCAGCCAGCATTGGTCTGGGTGATATGGTGAAAGAGGCTGCAAAACTCAGCAGTCAAGGCTCGAGCCTTGAGCAAATCATCAAAGCGCTCGAGCATATTAGAGATACCAATTATTTGCTATTTACGGTGTCTAGTCTTGATTATTTGCAAAAAAATGGACGCATCGGTGGAGCGCAGGCTCTTCTAGGTAGCTTGCTTAATATCAGACCTATTTTGACTCTTGAAGATGGAAAAGTTACCGCATCGGGTCGAGCTAGAGGCAGTAAAAAAGCTATCAGGGAACTGGTAGACCGTGCGGTCAGTTATTCCAAAACACACCCACGCTCTCTGGTCGTAAGTTTTTTGCATATTCAAGATGAAATGGCTGCAAATGGCTTACGCGAAGAGTTTAAGGCTTCAGGACTGAGCTTTGAAGATAGAGGAACTTATGAAATTGGGGCTGTGATTGGTTCACATGTCGGTCCAGGTACGGTTGGTTTTTATATGCACACCAAGCCAGATGCCTAGGGTATCAGATGCTTAGAGCTTATCTTGCTGAGAAGTTTCGCTTTTTCTGACGACAGAAGGAATGAGCTGAGCTTTCAGGTCATAGACTTGCGGGGTCAAGGTTCTTGGAAATACAGGTAAACTCAGTTCGGTACTTTTTAGGGGTCCAAAGATACCTTTGGGCTCATTTTTATGACGAATCATAATCGCGACCATCAGTGCAGCAGCATAATGAACTTGGGGTAAGCCAAGAAAAAACGTCAAAATGATAGTTGCATAGATACAAAGTCTAAGGAAAAAGCGCATTGAAATCATAATGGAATCCTTTAAACTTTCCTTTAGAAAGTTGATAAATTAGTCTAACCTGCAAGTGAAAAATTATAGGTGCAAATAGCACAGCTTGATATTGGATTTAAAGCTTTAACGATTAAAGCGTTTTCATAGTCGTTGCAAATAAATATCTTATCTCAGGTCGTTAAGCCTTGACTTTAAGAGGATTAATCGCAACAATCACAGGCGTGCTCGAGCTTCCCTTTCATGCAGAGTTAGAAACCATTTTGCAAAGCATCAGGAAAATGGGGGGAAGGGCTCTTTTTGTTGGGGGGTTTGTCAGAGACTTTTTGCTTGGCGAGTTAAACAAAGATGTTGATATAGAGGTTTATGGTTTAGGTGTTAGTGACTTGATTCATGCGCTCGAGCCGTTTGGCTGGGTGGAGCAGGTCGGGGCTTCCTTTGGTGTTATCAAACTGGTGACCCAGGAGGCTGATTATGATTTTGCTCTGCCACGCCGTGAAAACAAGCAAGGTCAGGGTTATCGGGGTTTTGTGATTGAAGCTGACCCAGCCATGAGCCCTAAAGAGGCAGCCTCACGTCGAGATTACACTATTAACGCTATGGCGCTAACGCCAGAAGGTGATTTGCTTGACTTTTTTGATGGACAGACTGACCTCAAAAACAAACGTTTAAAGCATGTGAGTTACAAGTTTTCCGAAGACCCTTTAAGGGTGCTTCGGGGGTTTCAGTTAGCCGCACGTTTTGATTTTGAGATGGATAGTGAAACGGCCCTTTTATGCCAAAGCTTAAAAGAAGAATACAGCCACCTTTCCAAAGAACGCATCTGGACCGAGTGGCAGAAATGGGCCTGTAAAAGTATAAAACCTAGCCGCGGGCTCGAGGTTTTGCAGCAAACAGGCTGGCTCGAGTTTTACCCTGAACTTTCTGCTCTTATAGGAGTAATGCAAGACTTAGAGTGGCACCCTGAGGGTGATGTCTGGATGCATACCAAGTATGTCTTAGATGAAGCTGTAAGCATAGTTAAACGCGAGGCTTTAAGGGAAGACCAGCGTCTGGTAATAGTACTGGCAGCACTTTGTCATGATTTGGGAAAGGCTGTTACTACTTTTAACCGAGAAGGGCGTTGGGTTTCGCCTGGGCATGCTGAAGCAGGGCTCGAGCTTAGCGAAAGCTTTTTAAAACGTATCCATTCACCGCATCATGTGATTCATAGTGTTAAGCCACTGGTTGCCGAACATATGACCCATATCAACCCGCTAAGCCCCAAAGCTGTGCGCCGCCTTGCCTTAAGGCTCGAGCCAAACAACATTGAAACCTTGGCTTTGCTCATCGAAGCAGATGCCTCGGGTAGGCCACCGTTAGCCAAAGGCTTACCCGAGGGAGCACTGCGTATGCTCGAGCTAGCTAAAGACTTAGACATAGATCAGGAAAGCCCAAAACCTATTTTGCTGGGTAGGTATTTGCTCGAGCTGGCTCAAGCAGGAGATTTGCCCGCAAGCTATTTGCGTGGTGGCCCCCATTTTTCCGAACTCTTAAACAAAGTTTTTCAAGCCCAGCTAGATGGGGAGGTTAGTAGCATAGAAGAAGCCAAGCAGCTAGCAGTAGCGATTGTAAAAAAAAACTAGGTACTTTCTTCTAGGTACTAGGTACTTCTTCAGTCCCAAAAGGTTTTTCTAGACCTGATTGTGCAACTTCAAGCGCCTCAGCAGGAGCGTATCTTAAAGCCAAAACACCTTTATAAGAACGAATGGCTGCCTTACGGTTTTCCAAGAGATCATAGACTTGACCTAGCCGAGAAAGCAAAAACCCAGGCAAGTAATAAGGCTCTTGAAAATCTAGCTGACTGGCCTTTTCTAAAACCTCGAGCGCCTCATGGACATGGCTATTAGCTAAAAGCAAATTGGCCTCGTGATAGCGCGCCTCTGGGCTTGTCAGGGTGCGCAGTTTGGCAATAAGATTGCCAGGTTCGGGTACATCGGTACGGAAGGCAAAGTCTAAAAGACTCCGTTCACGGCTTTCTTCAGATGCTTCAACTTCAGAAGGTGAAATAAATTCGACGTTATGCTTTAAGGTTAGCTCTAAAAAAGGCAGATGCTCGGCGCTGGCTAAAACCGTGACTCGCTTTTCCTTTAAAGCTAAGATGCGCTCTGCCATTGTTTTAACTCGAGCCTGTAACCAGTCGGTGGCTGGGCCATCTTCAAAACTTTCTTCGCGGTAAGTTTGGTAGTCACGCAGTAAAGGCAAGATGTCGGTCATAATTCGCTTAAAGCTTAATGTTTCTGCCAACTGACTCTGTAAAGGCCGAAGTAAAGCATTAACTTCTGAAAGCTTTTGACCCAGTTGACGGTACTCGCGGGCGTAGCGCTCAAAATCTGCTTGCGCTTTTGGATCAGGGCTGGGTTCATGAAGCAGATAGATAGGTAAATCTTGCTTTTTAGCCCAGGGAATAACCGATAGAGGCAGGGCAACTTCTTCGGTATTTTGCCAGTTAGGGTGGCTAAAGGCATCTTTTTCAAGCGCAGTAATAGCAAGCGCATCTGGTTTAGATGCTCGTACCATGTCACGCACAGTGATGCTGTTATAAGACGGGTAGCGCAAATGGAAAGGCCCCATAAGCGGAATAAGGCAAACCTGCATAGCTAGCATGCTAACGCACAGGCGTAGCGCTAGCTGCAACGGTGCTTACGGAGTGCTAAGTACTGGTTTTTCAGATTTGCCAAAACCAAAATCTGGTCCGCCATAAAAAAGCTTCCAAACCACAATAGTAAACCAGTGAATCAGTACCGCAGGCCAGAGCGAGTGGCTTATGAGGTAAGCCAGCGTGCAGGCTAGACCCAGCACAAAAACAATTGCTAAAAAGGCGGGGCGGTAAAAAATCTGCCGCGACCAGGGCCAAATTAGCCAGGCAATGAGTGGGTGCGCCGCAACATATAAAAAGAGCGAAAGGCCAATCAGCGCAGCATAGCTGGGTTGTGCAAACATTTCAGAAAACCGAGGAATGAGTAAACCACGGTAAAGGCTTTCCTCAAGCAAGCTTGGGCTAAAAATAGCTATAAGAACCAGTGAGAAGCGTTTAGGGTAGGGCAGGCTCGAGCGCTTTAAGGTAAATAAACCTGATCGCCGATTGATCTCAAAAGCCATAAGTGCATAAACCGCTAAAATGCCAAAACAAACCAGCCAGGTTTTAAAGTCGGGAAAGCTAAACAAGTCTGCTTTTAAACGTACTAATGCAGCTTCCACTAAGACCAGCTCTTAAAAGGATGTTTGACCAGATAAGCATTAAAGTAACGTTTGTCAGCTGTAACTTCTGCGCCGAGCCAGTCAGGTTTTTTAAACCTTTCTTCCTCGCTAGAGAGTTCGACTTCAGCTACACATAAACCTTCGTTTTCACCGTGAAAGACATCGACATCCCAGATGTGCTCAGAAATTTTAACCTTATAACGGGTTTTAGCTATAAAGCTTGGACAAAGTGCTAAAAGCTCTTCGGCATCTTGCAAGGGGATTTCGTATTCGTATTCGGGTCGGGCAAGCCCTTTAGCTTTAGCCTTGATGGTTAAAAAACCTTGTTTACCTGCCACACGCACCCTAACGGTTGTACCTTCAGAATTGAGGAGATAGCCTTGTTTATAGGCTACGCCTTCTAAGTTTGAAAGCCAGTTAGTTGACTTGAGTAAAAATTTTCGTTCAATCTCGAGCGCCATGAGGTAATCTACAATCCGAATTAAAGGTTAAAGCCTAAAGGTTAAAGCTTGATGTGGATTAATACCTTTGTAAAAGAATTGACTAGAGTGTAGGTTTGCTGCAAGGGTCGAGTCTCAGATTTACTGGTAAATAGTTAGTCAATCGGCTATACTAAATTAGCCAAAATGCGGAGGCTAATATGCTAACAGCCTATTCGAGACATTTAGAAGAAACCAATAGCCTACTGGGTATAAACGCTCAAACTACCAAAATCTTGATTGAGCAGTTACGTGAAGGTTTAGGTGCAGACGCTTTTAATAAGTTAAAAGATGAACTTGGTATATCAGCAGAAAGACTTGCCAAAATTTTAAATATTCCTTCACGTACGCTTACCAGACGGCTTAAAGAAGGTCGCTTTAGCACTACTGAGAGTGAGCGTATTTTACGGGTAGCCAATATAAGCAGCAAAGCTAAAGAACTGTTTGAAGGTGAAGATTATTACAAAGACTGGTTAAGTAGTTCTGCGATTGCGCTTGGGGGCAGTGCGCCTTTAGATTATCTTGACACTGAGCTAGGTGCTGAAGAAGTCGAAAATCTGATTGGGCGGCTCGAGCATGGCGTCTTTAGTTAAGCTAAATGCTCTTTGCTTACCGACTAACCAAAGCTAAATATGCCAGCACGGCCTTTGATGGGGAAGGTGCAAGGCTTTACGGAGGACGCTGGAATTCGGTTGGTACGCCAGTCGTTTACTTGGCTAGCCGACTATCCCTGGCAGCCTTAGAAATACTGGTGCATAGCAAACGCCCAGAAGACCTGATGAATTATGTTTACCTAAAGCTCGAGTTTGAGGATAGTAGCGTAAGTCAATTAGACCTGCCCAAAGATTGGCAGCAAAGCCCTGCACCCATCAGCACCCAAAAACTTGGGGATAGCTGGGTAAAAGAAAAGGGTAGTTTACTTTTAGAAGTGCCGAGCGTGATTATTCCAGAGGAAACTAACTATTTACTAAACCCTGCACATTCTGAGTTTGAAAAACTGAAGATTGCCGAGGCTCGAGCGTTTGGGTTTGATACTAGGCTATGGAAGTAATAAAGGCTAATCAATTTCTTTTAAGACATGACCAGGGTTGATTTGACCCGTCAAATACCTACTGAACTGCAACCGTACAAAGGACTCTAGACATTTTCATAATTGCTAGAGTTAAACTAGAAAGCGAAACTTATGTCCAGTCCAACACTACTAAACAGAATCCGCATCAACCCAAATGAAAACAAAGATAGCCTCAAGGTTATCGATATCCCCTTAGACTTAATCAAATCCGATCCTAATCAACCCAGAAAATACTTTGATGAATCAGCCTTAGAGGAATTGGCAAGCTCTATAGATAATCATGGTTTATTACAACCGATAACCGTAAGAAGAGATTCTCGTAAAAAAGGAAGCTTTATTATCGTTGCAGGTGAAAGAAGATATAGAGCTTTTCAATTACTTAAGAAAGATATTATTCCAGCGGTGGTTACTGCCAATAATCATGATGAATTAGCTTTAATTGAAAACCTACAACGAGAAGATCTATCTGCTTTTGAAGAAGCAGAAGGTCTAGCTAATCTTAAAAAGAAATATGGTTATACCCTTAAAGAAATAGGCAATGCTTTAGGTAAAGCAGAATCAACCATATCAAACCTGTTAAAGATAAATGAACTCCCTACTAAGATAAAAAAAGAAATATCGACATCCAAAGGCTCGAGTCGATCCATCCTCATGGAACTCGTTAGAGTCCCTGATAAGAAAGATCAGCTTAAGATGTGGGAGACGATTAAGACCACAGGGATGA
>JAHEBB010000579.1 GCA_024642575.1 Trueperaceae bacterium
ATATTAGCTCACCTTACGATACTGATGCTCATTATCAAGTTAAACGAGCTATAGGCTGGTTAGGTTATAAGATTCATATAACTGAAAGCTGTGATGAAGAAACACCTAACATTATCACCAACGTTGCTACTAGTAATGCAGCCGTGTCCGATGATGCTATGACCACAAAGATTCATACCACTTTGGCTCAACGAAGCTTACTCCCCAAAAAGCATATTGCTGATACAGGTTTTGTTAGTTCAGAACTTATTGTTCTTAGCAAGCAAGATTACGATGTTGATCTTGTGGGTCCTAGTCGAACGGATAATACTTGGCAAGGCAAAGGAGCTAAAGGATTTTCGGCTCAAGACTTTAAGATTGTCTGGGATAAGCAGCACGCACTTTGCCCTGAAGGGCATTCAAGCATCAGTTGGACACCGACTGTAGATAGAGTTAAAAACAAAGTTGTGAAAATAAAGTTTTCAATGACGGATTGCAAACCCTGTCCCAGTCGATCTTTTTGTACTCGCTCTAAAGCTAATTGAGGTACCATAACCGTAAGGCCTCAGGTCTTCTGATATGCGAAGATCTCCTTACTTTGGTGAAGCTAAAGCGCATCTTGGTCACCTAATGACTGCTACTGCTATCAATCTTGTTCGTATTCTAAATTGGCTCAATGGGTTATCAAAATCTACAGTTAGGCCTTGTGCTTTTCAAAGGCTTTGTACTACCGAAAGTTCAGTGAATTAGGTTCGCCACCAATATCAAAGTGTGGGAGAGCCAAGGTTTTCAGCCAACTCCATGAGATGCTTGACTTTCAATTTAAAATATTAGTATAGTGAGACAACTGTTAACAGTTGACTATTAACATCGTTTAGTGATTTTACCCTAAGCAAATTCAATAAAAATAAGGATAACTTTCATGCCTAAATTATTTCTAGAACAAGCTCTCTCAAAAAAAATCACGGCAGAGGACGTGTCCTTTCGCACAAAGATGCTTGAGATAGCGTCTGGTCTAGATGATGTCATCGCGATGGGTCGGGGTGATCCTGATTTTCATACACCTAAACATATTGTTGATGCTGCTATTAAGGCTATTCAGGATAATCAGCATCACTATACGCATCCTGCTGGACTGATTGAACTTCGTGAAGCGATAGCCGACATGCTTAAACGTGATAATAACTTGAACTATAGGGCTGAAGAAATTATTGTTACCGCTGGTGCTCAGGAAGCCATCATGCTTTGTATGTTGGCACTGGTTAATGCTGATGATGAAGTGCTGATTACTTCTCCTAGATTTACAACTTATGATACGGCTGTTCAGATGTGTGGTGGTAAAGCAGTTCCTGTACCCACCTATGAAAAAGATGACTTTGCGCTTATGCCTGCTGAAATAGAAGCGCGTATTAGTAAAAAAACAAAAGTGCTTGTTCTGGTTAGTCCAAATAACCCAACAGGTGCAGTAACCCCACCAACTGTTATTAAAGAGATAGCTGAGCTTGCTAAACGCCATAATTTAATAGTTATTAGTGACGAGATTTACGATAAATTAATTTATGAAGGCTCAGAGCATTTATCTATAGCTAGTTTGCCCGATATGAAAGAACGAACCATTACCCTAAATGGCTTTTCTAAATCTTACGCTATGACGGGTTGGCGTATTGGCTACTTAGCTGCACCTGAAGCTTTTATAAGAATGCTAACCGAACCCCGTCATACTCTAAGTATTAATAGTAATACGCCTGCTCAGTTTGCTGCACTTGCTGCCTTAACAGGCCCTCAAAATGTCATTACCGATATGCTTGCTGCTTACGCTGAAAGGCGCACTTTTATGATGCAAGCTATGGATGAGATGGGGCTTAGCTATGGTCATCCTGGGGGTGCTTTTTACTTGTACACAAATATTTCTAATACAGGTCTTAGTGCTGAAGCGTTTTGTGAAACGCTTTTACGAGAAGGACGCGTCCTTCTTTTTCCTGGCAGTATGTTTGGCGATGAGATAGATAGTTACGTGCGTATGAGTTACTTGCAGCCTTTAGAACGCATTAAAGAAGCAATGAAGCGCATGGCTACTGTTATTGATAAGCATAGGGTGTCGGCTTAATTCTTAAGTGTGTTGAGAGAAAGATAAGGTCTTGAAAGAATTAAAAGATAAATTTGTAGGCATTCAAATTAGCCCCATCAGCTTTATAGATGAAGGGGTCGAAGCAGTGCTTGATACCTTACAAAACCGCGTGGGTGTCAATGTCTTACTTATAGGTACAGTTTCATGGCTTGGTCTTAAATCAGGGCGCAGCATCTCTCATGAACTAGACGGCTTTCCTGACCACGGTATTGCAGAACCTTTTGCCATGAAAGGAGGAGCGTACTTTAAGCCAGACCCTGCTTTTTATAATCAAACAATCATTAAAGATTTCAAAGCAAGAGACCCTGAAATGCTAGATAAAGACATTTTAGACATGGTCATTCCTGCAGCAAAAGCAAGAGGCATGAAAGTCTTTATAGAACTTATGGAACCCTTCTTTAAATACGAAGGGCATGGCTCAGCCAATAACGTCGCCATCCCTAACTTACCGCAACTTTTAGAAGTGGATTTGTTTGGGCGCATAGGCAGTGACCCTAGCACCAGTAACCCGCACTACCGCAACTGGATTCACAGCATGGTTGAAGATCAGTGCCGTAATTATGATATTGATGGGGTCATGTGGTGCAACGAACGCCGCAGCCCGTTAGACCAAATGATTGCAGGACTTGCCCCCACTGATTTTAGTCAAGCAAGTCGGCAAGAAGCCCTAGAGCGAGGTATTGACGTTGAACGAGTACGACTAGCCCTAAAAGAAGTGTATAACTTTTTTCAGAAAGCTCGAGCTGGCAAAACATTTGTTGACGGCACGTTTATCGAATTCCTGCGCATTTTACTAGCCAATCCTGAAGTGCTTATTTGGGAGCGTTTCTGGTTGGAGCGTAATAAAGACTTAGACCATGAGCTTTACGGCATTGTTAAGTGGTGCAACGCGGACTTATCGTTTGGCTTAAATGTCTGGAACCGTAATCATTTTAATCCGATTCGTAAAGCACAGTACCCTTGGGAAGAGCAAACGCTTTATGCGGACTGGGTTAAACCCATTACGTATCAACATCAAGCGGGGCATATTTATCATAAAGAAATGTTGGATTTTCATTTCTCTATTTTGCGCGACTTTACACCTAACGAACTTACGCCTTTAATGTACAAGCTATTAGGGCTTAAAGAAGCACCCTGGGAAAAGCTAATTGAAACAGGCATGGATCCTGATACTTATGTTTATG
>JAHEBB010000580.1 GCA_024642575.1 Trueperaceae bacterium
TTTAAAAGAGAGAATAGCCAAGATACTAAGCTTAGGGCTGCTAATGTTTTGACTAATGGTGTGAAAGTTGTGGCAAGTCGCTCCCATGCTGGAGCTGAAACAACCGCTTTTTTAGACGCCTTAGCTAAAGATTATCAGCTAGATGTTGTTTCTAAAGGAAGCTCCTTAAAGCTTTGTCAGATTGCCGAAAATAGCGCTGATATTTACCCCAGGCTTGGCCCAACGATGGAGTGGGATACAGCAGCGGCACAGTGCATTGTTGAACAAGCAGGAGGCGAAGTTACCACCTTAGAAGCAAAACCTTTAACTTATAACAAAGAAAATTTATTAAATCCCTATTTTATGGTCTCGAGCCCCGCGACCAAAGCCATCTGGCAGCAGTATCTCAAGCTAGCTGCTTAACGGTACATAAGTCCCAAGCATCTCATTTATACTTTCACACTAGGAGAAAATAAATGTCAAAAACCCTTATCAACCCCCACGGCGGCAGTCTTGTTAACCGCGTCCTTACAGGAAGCGAGCGCAAAGCTGCTCAGGACAAGGCAAAAAGCCTCGAGCGTATTCAGCTTTCAGAACGTAATGCCTCTGATATAGAATGTATTGCTACAGGGGTTTACAGCCCTCTGACTGGTTTTGTATCTGAAGAAGATTACTACAGCATTGTTAATGATATTCGTCTTTCAAATGGACTTGCCTGGAGTATTCCTATTACTTTGCAAGTTTCAACCGAACAAGCAGCCAAGCTTCAAGTAGGTCAAGATATTACCTTAGTTCACCCAAATGGTAGCCAAATTGCCATTATGACCATTGGTGATAAATACAGTCCTGACCAAGAGCAAGAAGCGCAAAAAGTTTATAAAACTACGGACCCTGCTCATCCAGGGGTAGCTGCCATGAAGGAAGCTGGCTCAGTTTATCTTGGTGGCACTATCTCTGTTATAGATGATTTGCCTGCAGGTGATTTTCCTGCTCACAGTTTTACGCCCCATCAGACAAGAGCCGAGTTTGCCAAACGTGGCTGGAACACTGTTGTTGCATTTCAAACGCGTAACCCCATTCACCGCGCTCACGAATACCTGACTAAGGTTTCCTTAGAAATCGTCGATGGCTTATTTATTAATCCTCTAGTTGGAGCTACCAAATCAGATGATATCCCCGCCGATGTGCGTATGAACTGCTATGACGTTCTGATGAAAGATTATTATCCAAATAATCGGGTCGCTTTAGGAACTTACCCAGCAGCGATGCGCTATGCCGGACCACGCGAGGCTATCTTGCATGCGATCAGCCGTCAAAACTATGGTTGCACTCATTTTATTGTCGGGCGGGATCATGCTGGTGTGGGGGACTACTACGGTACCTACGAAGCCCAAGAAATTTTTGAAGGCTTTAGCCCTGATGAATTAGCGATCACGCCGCTTAAATTTGAACACAGCTTTTACTGTAATAAATGTGGATCTATGGGTAGCCCCAAGACTTGTCCCCATGGAAAAGAAAATCACGTCTTTTTATCAGGAACCAAAGTTCGCCAAATGCTATCAGAAGGTACCCGTCCCCCAGCCGAATTTAGTCGTCCTGAAGTTGCAGATATTCTAGTTGAATTTTATAGTGGTAAAGAAAAAGTGAGTGCATAATTATGGCTGAAACCAAAGCAACTAATATTGTCTGGCATGATCAAACCGTAAGTAAAGAAAGTCGCGCCCAGCTTAAAGGGCAAAAGCCTACGATTTTGTGGTTTACCGGGCTGAGTGGGTCAGGTAAGTCAACTATTGCCAATGCGCTCGAGCTTAAGCTGCAAGCATTAGGTGCACATACATATTTGCTTGATGGCGATAATGTAAGGCACGGCCTCAATAAAAACCTAGGTTTTAGCCCTGAAGATAGGGTTGAAAATATTCGCCGTATTGGTGAAGTGGCTAAGCTCTTTGTAGATGCCGGTGTTATTGTTCTGACGGCCTTTATCAGCCCTTACCGCCAAGATCGTGACATGGTTCGCAAGATTGTTGAAGCTGGAGAATTTATAGAAGTCTATGTTGACACGCCTATTGAAGTTTGTGAAGAGCGGGATCCTAAAGGCCTTTATAAAAAAGCAAGGGCAGGAGAAATCCCTAACTTCACAGGTATTAGTGCTCCCTATGAAGCCCCAAATAAGCCAGAAGCTGTTTTAAAAACGGCTACTAAGTCTATTGAGGAAAGTGTTGACCAACTGGTTACTTATCTGAAGCAAAACAACTATATTTCTTAAGTGATAAGGGAAATTTGTTTAAGGATATGCCTCATAGGTATATCCTTATTGGTTCTCACTCCAATTAATCAAGCAAGGTTCTAAACCGAGACTATCATCATTTAGAGCATTTAGGGCTTTAATCAACAAAATTCAAATTACCTCAATTCGAAAAATGATTTCGAGGCTTGTTTTTATAAGCGATAAGGCAGTTAAACAAACCAAATGGTTCGTCAATTTTGATCTACCACACCTACTTTACCTCCGATTTTTAAGGCTAAGTAACATTTCCGAATTAGGGTTAAATTATCGCAAACTATTGCAAATGACAGAATTAGGTATTGCGACAAGGTTGGAATTTAGAAGATTGAGCCTAGCTAATTAAGGTCAAATTTTGTTTGTATATTTCTCATCATCGTAAAAGTGAAACCTGTCTGTGACAAATTAACTACCTTAGAGATAAAACGCAAGCTAAGCTTGATACAGGAAAAAGGGAGCTAGATATGAGGTTATCAACATTCAAGGGGTCTTTACCTGCGATATCATTGAGTCGAGGTTCTCAAAAAGACTCTCAAACTAACTTAAAGAAATCTATAACCTGAATATGGCATCCTTTGTACTAGCTTTCATCACATCTTTTATCAGCTTGCAAGTTCTAATGCGTACTTCATGGCGAAAGCAAATTGTAGCTTATGAAAATGAACGCTCTATGCATAAAGGAATAATTCCCCGTTTTGGGGGTATAGGGATCATTTTGGGAATTACTGCGGGATGGCTCTTTCTAGGGGTCGATTCCTGGTGGTTAGTGCTTTTTTTGGGTCTTAGTGTAGCTTTTGTCTCTTTTCTTGATGATATTTTTCAACTTACTGTTTGGCTAAGGTTAGCCACTCAGTTTGTAATGGCATTTATTTTTGTCTATATGGAATTTGGTTTTACCCAAGTTATTCTCGGGATTCTTTTAATTTTTTGTATTGTTTGGATGCTAAATCTTTACAATTTTATGGATGGGTTGGATGGTTTAGCTGGGGGCATGGCGGTATTTGGTTTTAGTACCTTTGCTA
>JAHEBB010000581.1 GCA_024642575.1 Trueperaceae bacterium
AGGGGTATTGATCTGGGGTGGTTCTTTCTTTTTCAATCAGGCAGCCCAGAATCCTGATTTCGATATCTTTTAAGGCCATGGGCTCTATTATTACTCATATTTTAAGCTTTGGGGCTATGAAATTTTTGTAAAAAGCTAAAACATCTATCTTTTTTCTTTAGAAGTTGTCCAACGGTTAGAGATGTAGCGGCCAATTCAAAACAAATCGTATTGAGCTGTAAAACATTGTTAGGGTCTAAGGCTCTCGTCTTCAAAAATGTCAACAAGGATTTTCAAGCTGTGTTTGCAACAGCAAAGTTTAGAATGAGGCGGATTTATCTCTTGTTTATGAGGTAGCAAGGTTTCTAGAAGGGCAGCTTGCTTATTAAACGAGTAATTGTAGCGGAGCTGTTTGCACCATTCTCGGTAATGTTTAACTTGTGCGTCAAACAATTTAGCTGACTCCGAAATTGCAGCCTTATTCATTTGTTTCACGAAGGCAGCATGTTTTTTGAGTCTTTTCTCCAAGCCTACAACTTCTTGATAAAAACGTTTCCATTCTTGATCAAAGGCAAGCTCATCAATGGGGTTAAACCGATCACGTTTAACAAAATAGTTCTGGTGGATAGCTTTGACCTGCTCGAGAAAATCTTGTATATTCTGCGCAAGATTATTAAAGTCATGCCTTGTCAAGCTTGGCACACTAGGGTTTTTATTCACTCGCGAATTGGAGGTTGGGATAGGTCGTTTCATGCATATTTTTTCGGTCTTTAATAAAGTCATGAGCCAGCGTTAAGATGTTTTGGCGATGCCGTAAGCTACAATTTTTTTACTTGAATTAACAAGCTCAAAACGATCTTCTTGAAAGAATAAGTTAAGCTTTTCTCCTACAAAAATCGGACGAGTCAAGGTGCACTGAAGTTGCCTTAGCTCGAGCCCTTTTTGACTTGCTAATTGACTTAGTATAAGGTTAACAGTGCAAAATCCTTGAATAAAAGGTTTAGGGTAACCCATTAACCGCGCTGCTAGAGGGGTCGTATGGACAATATTCATATCGCCCGAGAGTTGCCCATAAATAACTCCCATATTGTCTTGAGCCCTAAGGGGTATTTCGTTATGGCTGAGTTGCCCAGTATAAGCACTTACTTTTTCAAAGCGAGTTTGTTTGTCAGAAGGGTGTGAGGCTCTTAGAGCCAGAAGTTGTTCTTCTTTAAAATCGCTTGCCATGAAATAGTCGGTGTGTTTTGCGCAAGACTGATCTTCTTCATCAAAGATATGAGAACTTAGCTCGAGCATGACCCGACCCGAACTAAGCGCAAACAAATCGCTTAGTTCCACTGTATAGGAATAATAGTGATTGGGTTTTAGAGCAGGGTTATCTGTTACGAAGTCAATATCACTAGAAACATGTCTTATATATTTAAAGTTTATGCCTAATTCACTTAACAAATGCATAAAAACAAGTGTTGCTGAGGTCGTGGCGTAAGTAAAAGGAATTGCTTTTCCTTTTTCAGTATCTAGGTCAAATAAATCAAACCACCTTTGTTGCTCTGAGCGCGTAACGATAAAGTGTGACCGATAAGGTTTAATGGTTTTTGACAGATGCAGTAAATGGGGACGAAGGACGGCAGGTAAGGCCAAGCCGTAGTAGCTTAGCAAATAGCGGAGTCGACTCGAGTGTCTAGGAAAGGGTAAATCAAGATAAGTCTGGTCAAGTAATTTAGGTGGGAAATTTAAGTTTAGCATGGATGTTCTCCTTTGCGAATAAGCAACTGAAGGGGTGGATTTAGGGAATGAGGTGACTTAGTGAAGTATCAGAACTTCACGAGATCTTCTGGTTTTTAGGGAGAGTAAGCAAAGGCTCGAGCCTTTGCTTTTGGTTAGAAAGCTTGAAAGTAGGGTTTATCCGACTTTATGTAGGGATGTCCCAAATACCCAGAAAACTAGGGTTTACTATATTTTATAGGTGCAAAATCGGATAAACCTTCAGGAAGCTGAGAATTAATACTGTCTTACATAGACATTACTCGAGCTACCGTCATATTCATCCCATGAAACAATCGGATTGTTATTGCTGCGTAAAACCAGTGATGGGCGACGAGCATTTTGGGTAATGTTATTATCAATAGGTACACCAAAATCAACCCATTTATTTAGTGTAGGTTTCCAGAGTCGGATATAGACCGTATCAGAATTTACATTGTCACTAATAATCTTTTGCGTTAAGGCAACTACAGGACTATCATCGCTGCGAAGCTGCAAGACAGGTTTATAAGCGGCAGTTCCTACATACTTTTCAACCACCTGCCCATTACCGTACTTTAGCCACTTTGTACCATCCCAACGCCTGGTATAGATGTTGGTATTGCTGCCATCAACACGTTCTTCCCAAGCGACTACAGGTTTACCAGTGCTGTCTAAATCAAGGGTTGGATTAGTAGCAGGAAATCTAGCAAGATTGCCACCCATTCTTACCCAGGCTGTGCCCGTCCAGCGCTTCACATAGATGCTACTGCTAAAAGCATCAAACTCTGACCAGATGACCGTTGGCTTACCACTGCTATCGACGGCAATTGCGGGTACTTCAGCACTTTTAATCGGGTCAACGTCTAGAGGGGTTACCGTGCTGCTACCATTCATGCCCACCCAGTTACTTCCATTCCAGCGTTTGACATAGAGATTGGTACCAATGGATTCAGCAAGCGTGCTATAGGCGATGATGGGATTATTACCGCTACCGATAGCAAGAGCATATGACCAGATGCTTATATCAGCAACAACCCCTTGCGAAATCCAGCTCGAGCCGTTCCAGAATTTGACATAAAGCTGGTTGTCACCCTCGAGCCAGGCAACCACAGGTTTATCATCACTGCGCATGGCAATAACGGGCATTTGCCCCGAATTGCTGTTTAGCTTGTTAGCAAGTTGTTTCCAGCTCGAGCCTGTCCACTCCTTGGCGTAGATATTGCCAGCCTCTTGCCAGGTGACAACTGGCTGGTCATTACTTTTACGAGCAACAGAACTGTAAAGTGCGTCATTGCTCAACGTTTTGTCTAAAGCTTCGCCAAGGGGTCGCCAACCATTTTTAACTATTCGCTTGACATAAATATCTTGGTCAAAACGTCCATTTTTTGGCGCATATTCTTCCAGTGCAACCACTGCATTATCATTGCCATCCAATGCAAGAAAAGAATAAAAGTCTATATGATTTTCATCGACATTCAAGGAGTTGCTACCAACAAATGACCACTTATTACCATCAAACCGTTTGATTTGCACGTACCTATTACCATAACTATTACTA
>JAHEBB010000582.1 GCA_024642575.1 Trueperaceae bacterium
CTTTGCCGGGTGCCTCTAATTTCACCTGGGCCACGCAGCTCGAGGTCTTTTTCGGCAATCACAAAACCATCTATGTATTTTTCAATAACCTCTAAGCGGTGCTGCGTTTTCTTGCTCCTATCCCCTGCTACCAAAATGCAAAAACTTTCGTGCTCTCCCCTACCTACACGCCCGCGAAGCTGGTGAAGCTGGGAAAGACCAAAGCGCTCGGCATTTTCAATAATCATGACACTCGCATTTGGAATGTCTACGCCAACTTCAATAACTGTCGTTGATACCAAGAGATCAAACTCACGCCTGCGAAATGCCTCCATGATTTCATCTTTTTCCTGACCTGTCATTTTGCCGTGTAGCATGGCAATGCGGCAGTCTTTGGGCATAATGGCCTTGAGATCTTCGTACATTTGGGTGGTCGAAACAATGTGACTCATGGCCTCGGCTTCAGAGTCTTCAATCAAAGGTGTTACCAAGTAGACCTGTCGCCCTTTTTGGATTTCGCCCCAGGCAAAGCGGTAGACATCACGGCGTTTACTGTCATTAACGAGTCTCGTTTTTATAGGTTGACGCCCTGGTGGCAATTCATCAATGATAGATAGCTCGAGGTCGCCATAATAGGTCAAAGCCAATGACCTAGGAATAGGGGTAGCACTCATCACCAAAACATCTGGGTTATTGTCTAAAAGTTTTCGGCGCTGCTCAACGCCAAAGCGGTGTTCTTCGTCAACAACAGCTAAACCCAAATCACGAAACTCCACTCCTTCTTGAATAAGGGCATGCGTGCCTACGGCTAGGTCAACTTGTGAGCCTTTTAAGCGTTCTCTGGCTTCTCGGCGTTCTTTAAGCGCCATTGTGCCAATAAATAGTTCTGACTGTACCCCTAGAGGATAAAGGTACTGAATTAGATTAAGATAATGCTGTCTTGCCAAAATTTCAGTCGGTGCCATAAGGGCTGCCTGATAGCCATTTTTGATAGCTATATAAATAGCTGCGGCCGCAACAGCGGTCTTACCCGACCCGACATCCCCCTGTAAGAGCCTAGCCATTTGCCGAGGATTGGCCATATCATCAAGAATTTCACGCAAGGCTCTATCTTGAGCCCCTGTCATTTTAAAGGGCAGGCTTTGCTTAAAGGCTTTTAGATCTTTGTCTTTAACTTTAAAGTGCTTACCCAAAAGGCTAGTATCACGGTTCAAAAGCACCCGCATTTCAAGGAAGAAGAACTCATCAAACTTTAGCCGTCTAAGGGTTTTTTGTAAATTTCGCTCTTCTGTAGGAAAATGAATCTCCCTGATAGCTTCATCAAAACTAACAAGGTCATAACGTTCCAAAACACTTTTTGGCAAATGGTCAGGCAAAGTATTTAGTTGCTCGAGCAATCGGTACACTGAACGCCTGATATACGCCTGTGACAAGCCCTGGGTACTGGCATAAATCCCAACAATGCGGTCAGCGGAGAGGCTTTCCGTATCATCATCGATTTCATGATGCGCTGCATTGAGTTCTACCTGTCTACCCTTACGCTTGATTTTACCCGAAACAATAAGTCTTTGACCTGGGAACAGTTGCTTCTCGAGCCAGGGTTGATTAAACCAGACAACCGTTATGCGCCCGCCATGCTTATCTTCTAAAAAAGCACGCAAGACCGCCATCCCTGTACGGGCTTTAACCACCTTGCGCCCCGTCACGGTACCTGTAACGGTGACACTCTCCTGATCACCTAACATGCCAAAGTGGGGTAAAGCACGTCTATCCTCGTAACGTTTAGGATAATAAAGGATTAGGTCGCGATACGTACCAATACCAATAGTTGCTAATTTTCTAGGAGCTTGAGCACCCAGGTCAATCGTCTTTTCAGACAAGCCCTGGTCTAAAACGCTCGAGCTATGCCTCTCTAGATTGACTGGTATAACGACAGGTTCAGGCTGCTCTCTTGCTTCAGAAACCGCTCTAAAGTCTTTAGATTTCTCATTTAAGATAAATAAAACCTGCTCTATGCGCTCTTTTCTCTCATCTGGCTCTAAATTTGAGTAACCTTCTATCAGAATTTGAATATCAGCAAAGGGTTTACCTACTGTTTGAACAAGTTTTTCAATTCCGCCTACAACTATGCCATCTTCGCAACCGCTTTGAAGCTCGAGCTCGAGTGGTTTTTTGAGTCTCTCACGTAATTCTTGAGCACTTGCCACAATTCCAATAGTTTAGCCCGAAGCCCTAAAAACTAAGTATTGAAGCTTTCAAGGGCTTAAAAACAGCCTTTTTTCCACTATGAAATTATTCACATCTTCGTACATGTTGTACTTTTAAAAACCCAAAATGCAAGATGAGAACCATGACAATTTCCTTAGAGAAGGTTAAAATACACTCGCGCGTGACCGTTGCATTTAAGAAACGTGATTTTTCGCGTACCTTAAACATGTGCCGAGCAATACAGTAATGACCTCGGAGCTCGGTCAATGGTCGAAAGGAGGAAAGGTTTCTATAGTCATTTACGCAATCCATTTTCTTTGTATTAAGCCCTATCGTTCGTGCCTTTTAGGCACAGCAGACTCAAATCTCCAAGGAGAGGGAGGAGTATGCATAAATTGCATCACTTTTTAAAAGGGTCTAATAAGCAAATGCGTCAGACTATTATTGTGCTTTTCTTTTTGGCATTAAGTTTTATGCCGTCAGCGCTAGCGCAATCAAGTGGTTTTATCGTCGATGTACCTTTTGCTTATACCGTAAGACCTACCTTTACACTTACATCCATTACTGGCGAGCGCCTAATTAACAATTTCGTACTAAGAAATATTTTAGGTACGAGAATTGATTACCGCGCTGAAGTTATCGAAGGCGGCGACTGGTTAAGAATTCTTTCTTACTCACAGTTCATTAACGTTGAGGGCGTTGATGACCGTGATTTGATAGAAGTTGAAACCATTTGCCCTGATTTTGCTACCACCCTACAAGGTGCTATCCGCGTTACTATCATCAATCCCGCAGACGCTTCGCCCGCTGTACAAGACATTGGCGTCAACTTATATTGCGGTCCTAGACAAAATATCAGTATTCCTGTAGTCCCTGGCCCCCCTGGACCTCAAGGTCCTCAAGGCCCTGCTGGCGCTACTGGCCCACAAGGTGCTGTTGGTCCTATCGGTCCTGTTGGTCCTATGGGTCCTCAAGGTGAGCAAGGTCCAGGTGGCCCTGTAGGTGCTACTGGTGCTACCGGTACTGTTGGTCCTGTTGGTGCTACTGGCGCTGTTGGTCCTGTAGGTCCCGTTGGTGCTACTGGCGCTAC
>JAHEBB010000583.1 GCA_024642575.1 Trueperaceae bacterium
TGCCTTAAACCGAAAAATGCGCGGCGTGGTCTTTTTTAGAACGATTTTCTTTTTACCACAAATTACCTTAACCGTAGCAGCAGCAACGGTCTGGCGTTGGATTTATCAGCCAGATGTAGGGCTTATTAACTATCTTTTAGGCTTTGTGGGAATTGACGGACCAAGATGGATTCACGATACCGCATGGGCTATGCCTTCGGTCATTATTATGAGTAATTGGCAAGGAATTGGTTTTGCCATGCTTATTTTGCTGGCAGGGCTACAGGGCATTCCAGGCGAATACTATGAAGCTGCCTCGATAGATGGCGCTAGTCCTTGGCAACTTATGCGCTACGTTACCTTACCCCTACTTACGCCAACCCTGTTCTTTGTTGTCGTAACGTCACTAATTAACGCCTTTCAAGCCTTTGACCAGTTTTTTGTTTTGACCCAAGGTGGACCTGCTAACGCTACCACCCCCCTATCACTTTATATTTTTAACAACGCCTTTCAATTTTTCAGAATGGGTTACGGCGCAGCCCTAGCAGGGGTCTTATTTGCCCTCATTTTAACCGTTACGCTTATTCAGTGGTATTTAGGTAAGACCTGGGTTTACGGTTTTGAAAGCGAGAAGATTTAAGCTATGGCACGATTAGCTCAAAAAGACATTAATAAGAACAGAAGTTTAGGGAAGAAGCTACGTACTAGGTTAGAAAACACCCTTCTTTACATTTTCCTATCAGTGTTTGGCATTATGTTTATTTTGCCTTTTTTCTGGATGGTCAGTAATTCCTTTAAGACCCTTAAAGAAATCTATACCTGGCCACCCAATTTTATTCCTAGTAGTTTTGTTTGGCAAAATTATGTAGAAGCTTGGAACGCTGCACCCTTTGACACGTTTTATCTCAACAGCATTCTTGTTTCAGTAGCAGTCGTAATTGGGCAGCTTTTAACCGCCTCTTTAGCAGGTTATTCGTTTGCACGCTTACGTTATCCAGGTCGAAATATTATTTTCTTACTTTACCTTTCTACCATGATGGTGCCTTTTACCGTCATCTTAATTCCTCTTTTTGTGCAAATGCGTGCCTTTAGCTGGGTCAATACACTTTTACCCGTTATTGTCCCTTTTTTGTTTACACCTTGGGGCACGTTTCTTATGAGGCAATATATGACTACACTACCAAAGGAACTCGAGGAAGCTGCCCGTATTGATGGTTGTAGTTTTTTAAGAACCTTCTGGTCTATTATTTTGCCGCAGACCAAACCAGCTTTAGCTACTCTAGGTATTTTCACCTTTGTAAGTAGCTGGAACAGTTTCCAGTGGCCTTTAATTGTGCTTGGCACAAACACTGTTAAAACCTTGCCTCTAGGACTTGCCTCGTTCCAAGCCCAATCTGCCATGAGAACGCCTTGGCATCTAATTATGGCGTCTTCAACGTTTATCGTTATTCCTGTGCTTATTCTTTTTATTCTAGGGCAAAAATACTACGTTCGCGGCATCGTGACTAGCGGCATGAAAGGTTAGGTGGAAGATAGCTTCATAGAATTATCGTCAAAAGACCGTCAGTTATCAGGATTGCAAAAGTAACCACAGGTATTAAAAATATGGATACTAAACGTTTACACTTTTTTAATTTAAGGGAGAAACAATGCAAAAAATCAGTTTATTTAGTCGTTTCATCATGCTTCTAGGGTTTCTATCAGTGCTGTTGCCTTCAGCATTTGCTCAAAACAGCGAATGGACTTGTGGCACTCTTGACTCGGGACTTTCTGCACCCTTTAGCTACACAGGTTGGGAAGGTCCTGGCGAAGTTGAAAAGTGGACAATGGCCTTTGACGAATTCTTTGCTGCTAACTATCCAAATATTCAACAAGTTCCTAATACAGGTGTAGCCTGGGGCGATTATTGGACCACCCTGCCTGCTCAATTAGCAGGCGGTGCACCTATCGATATGATTTGGCTACATGACAGCCGAATTCAAACCTTTGCCAGCAATAGTTGGCTCACACCTTTAGATGATTACTTAGCAGCTTGTCCCATTCCAGGCTGGCCTGACGATTTTGCAGCTTCGCAAATAAAAGCCTTCCAATATGAAGGTAAGCAGTACGCGATTCCGTATGACTATGCGCCTGGGGGCTTTTACATTAATGTTGACCTTTTTGAGGAGGCAGGCTTAGAACTTCCGACCGAAGACTCTACTTGGGATGATATCTTAGCAATGGCACAAACCCTAACCAAAGACCTGGATGGCGACGGCAACCCTGATCAATGGGGCATTAGTAATCTCGCAGGTGTTGGCTCAGGTGGTGGTGGACTTTACTGGATTGTTAAAAGTTTCGGTGGCGACTTCTGGAATGAAGACATTACTGAATCAAGAATGGCTGAACCTGGTACTATTGCAGCATTTCAATTTCTTAGCGATCTGATTTGGAAATACAAAGTTATGCCCACCGCCGACGCAGTAGCTGCTACTGGTTTTAGTTCTGAGCTGCTATTTGCAAACGGACAAGTCGCTATGCACTATGCACTAAACGACACCGCTTCGAGGTTTAGCGAGCTTATCGGTGATGATTTTACCTGGACAGTTGCACCTACACCGACAGGTCCTGCGGGTCGCTTCCAGTTTATTGGTGGTTCAGCCTTTGCCATTCCAACCTCATCTACCCAACCTGAGCTAGCCTATGAGTTGATTCGCTACACCACTTCCAGCCCCGACGTATTACCGCGCACTGCAGAGATGGGTAGTTCCTACACTAGCCGTTTGGGTTACACAGAATTTGTGCTACCAAAAGATTCACCCATTCGTGATGCCTATGCACACACCTTCTCAGAGCTTGGTGTACGCGACGGAGTATTTCCTGCTTATCACCCCAAGTTTCAAGAGTGGGAAAGTTCTATTTTAACCAGTATCTTTGACCGACTCTGGACAGGTGAAGAGCTTGACGTTAGCAAACTTGCTCAAGAAGCTGATGATTTAACAAACACCCTCTTGCAGCGTTAGTCTCTCACATTCCTAAATTTTGGCAAACGCCGCAAGTTATGACGTTTGCCAAAATTTTGTCCTTGGAGGTTTCAGTTAAGACGAAGTGAAGGCTCAACCTCGTAAACCATTTCACTACAATGCTCAAGATCAAAATTAAATAATCAACTGAACAGGAAAGACTTCATCACGCGGCTGACCCTTAAAACCCTCAATGCGTTCAATTAACATTTCAATGGCACGTTTACCCATCTCATAAGCAGGTTGCGCTACTACAGCTATAAAGGGTTTATATATAGCAA
>JAHEBB010000131.1 GCA_024642575.1 Trueperaceae bacterium
GTGAGTTGGCATTGCTCAATGCCTGGGAGGTAGCTGTTTGCTGGTTGGTAGAACCTGAACATGCTAGAACCTTAGCCGCGCGTTTGGGAGAAAAAACTAATCTGCCCGAATAGCATACTTGACAAGGTTTTCATAATAGGGAAGACATTCTTCTAAGAGAGGCTCGAGCCTCTTAGGTAAGTCAACCTCTTTTTCCTCAAAAGGCATAAAGCCAGTACTTTTATGCACGCTGTCATACCAGTACTTCGCCCAAACGCCATCTTCAGGTTTGGGGCCAGCGGGCCAACTTAGCATGCTTTCTTGAAATTCGATCTTTAGGGCTTCGCAGAGTTTTAGTAGCACACCTCTGGGGTTTTTTAAGACTTCGGCAGACTCGAGCACAATCGGGGTTTGACCTTGAGCTAGGATACGCTCGAGCAACTCACTCAATTCTTTTAACCCCGTATCTCTTAAGCAAGGTTCAGGCAATTGTTTAACCAGTGAAGCGAGCATAGCTTTAGGGTGGCGCGTTAGCAAAATATTATCCAGCTGATTTAAGAAAGCTGTATCTAAACCCCGTAAATGATGCGCCATATTTTTAAAAAAGACCACAGGACTTGTGTAATTGCCTAAAATAACCTGCTCGACAACGCGTTTCCCATCGTTCTCTAAAGAAGCTAAGACGTCATCATCACCTGGATGCTTAACAGGGGTTGTACTCAAATAGTAGGCGTAAAGCGGTTCATCGACCACGGTTGTATCCGTTCGTGATCTAAAGCTATACATCAGGGTCGTAGAAATATTGCGTGGCCCTGACCACATCGAAATGCGTTTACTTATCATTTTTTATAAGGTAGAGCTTTGAACGGCTGCTTTGTATAGACCGCTTAAGGTTTTTGTTAGCTTGCCTGGTTTTGCGTCACCAATCTCTCGTCCATCAACACTGATAACAGGCGTCAGGCTGCCAAAGGTACCCGTAACAAAGGCTTCATCGGCACCATAAACATCGGTGAGAGAAAAGTCTTTTTCAGCTACGGGGATAGTGTTGGCTTTGCATAGTTCAATCACCAGACGCCGCGTAATGCCATTTAAGCAGTGTTGACCCGTGGAGGTTAAAACTTCGCCTTTAACCACTATAAAAAAATTGGTAGCGTTGCAAGTGGCAACATTGCCATAAATGTCAAGCATCAGCGCTTCATCTGCGCCAGCTTTTAAAGCTTGAATCAGGGCAATGACTTCATGCAGCTTGCTGTGGCAATTTAGTTTGGCATCCAGGCTTTGTGGGGGTGGGCGGCGCACGGTTGAAGTAAAGAGGCTGATACCTGTTTCGGTCACCGTCGGATTAGCCAGCTTATGCTCAGCAATGATCACGATATTGGGTCCAGAGATGGTAAGTCTGGGGTCTTGAGCAGGGGTTTTTTTGTTGCCTCTGGTAACCATGAGGCGTACATGGACATTCGTGTGCATATCATTGCGCTGAACGGTTTGATAAAGAGCATTGGTTAGTTCTTCGCGACTTTTACCCAGGTTTAGGTCAACCGTTTTGGCGGCTTGAAAAAGCCTATCCAGATGCAAGTCTAAAAAGGCAAATTTGCCTTCATGCAGCCTAATGCCTTCCCAAATGCCATCACCCACCAGGTAACCACTATCAAAGACCGAAATTTTTGCTTCGTCTCGGTGAAAAAACTCACCGTTGATATAAACCAGAACATCCTTATTGCGTTCGTCAGGTAGCGCTTCATGAGTACCTTTAGCCATAGCCTTTTTATACCAATTTGTGAGCCTTTGGGTGGCATTTTGTTTGAAAATTAGGACTTGTCTTTGCCAGGGTGAACAAATCGTTAGCCAAACCAATACGATTTTCATCTTTGGGGTGGTAGGGTAAGCGCTCGAGTGTTACGGCTTCTTGTATTTACCTTGGCTAAGTGACCAAGTTTTTTACTTTGATTCCAAGAACTACTGTTTGAAAGGGAACTAGCATGAAGAAACTCATACTTTTACTTGCCCTGCTTGTATCGCTGGTTATGGCCCAGGATACAACGACGGCAGCAACCGAAACCGCCGAAAGTGCCGACCCTGTGGTTGTGCGTGTTGGTGATAAAGAAGAAACCTTAAGCAGTTTTAATGATCGCTTTGAAATTGCTATTACTTCACTGGCAGCACAAAGAGGCATTGCGCTTGATGAAGCCTTAAGGGCACAGCTCGAGGGCTTTAAACCGCAATTTTTAGAGCGCCGTGCAACGGAACTTTTGTTGCTGGAGGAAGCTGTTGCTAGAAATATTACAGTGGAAGAGGGCTATGCTGATGGTCAAATTGCTGATATCAAGGCAGGTTTACCTGAAGGGGCAACCTTTGAAGGTTTTTTAGCCAATGCGGGTTTTCGCGACGAAACACAACTTAGAAATTACATTGATGAAACCCAGCTTTTGCAAACGGTTGTTACCACCTTGCAGGCTGATATTGCCATAACCGATGAAGAACTAGCGACGGCCTATGATAACCGTAAGGCAGAATTTCAAACAGAAGAAAAAGTCTGTGCCAAGCACATTTTGGTAGAAACTGAAGAGCTTGCCAATGACCTCTTAAGCCAAATTAAGGATGGCGCTGATTTTGCCGAATTGGCCAAAGCCAATAGCATTGATCCAGGCGGTGCCAATGGGGGCGATTTAGGTTGCTTTGGTCGCGGCATGATGGTTCCACCTTTTGAAGAAGCTGCTTTTTCTGCTGAAGTGGACACACCCGTTGGCCCTGTGCAAAGCCAGTTTGGCTATCACTTGATTCTTGTTTATGAAAAACAAGAGGCGGGCACCAAGCCTTTTGAAGAGGTTAAAGCTGAGCTCGAGCAAGGTCTTAAGCAAGCAAAGTTCACTACTATGCTTGATGCTTTACGCGCTACTGTGAAGATAGAAACCTTTCCAGATGTTTTGACGGCAGCTGCTGAAGTAGCGCCAGCATCTGGCGATACCAGTGAGGAAACGACTACGACAGAAGAAACGACGCCCGCAGAAAACACGACAGAAGATAATACAACTGGCGAATAGGCAGTTATAACAATAAAAAATGCTTGGCAATTAGTTTTTGCCAAGCATTTTTAGTTAAAAATCTGATTCGTTTTAGCCTATTATTTAAATTGATTCATCCTGCCAGAAGCTACCAGAATACTGGTAGACGTTTTAATACTGATAAGAGGGGTTAAAGCGTCTGAAATAATGGGCGCTGCGCTACCTACAAGGCTAAGACGACCCTTACCTAAAGAATTGATTCTCATGGTGCCTACTTTTTTACTGCCAACAAAGACATCTAAGGTTTTACCCTTAAGGCTTAAAACACCCTGGAGTTCTGCCTGAAATTCTCTTATGCCATTTTTATCTACTTTATAAGTGGCTTTTCCGCTAGCACTCGGGTAGCTCGAGCTTCCGGACAAGCTTGCAAGTCTTACCGAAACTTTAAGTGTACTTAACTCAACAGGTAAAGACTGCGTGCTACAGCTTGCTAAAAAGAGAACCAAAAGACTTAATAAACCAAACAGTTTTGTTTTCATTTTCTACTCCTTTCCAACCCTTTTATGTTGCAGTTGGATGAGCTTATTTTTGCTGTTTGAGAGCAGTACCTACAACGGTCGTTGGTCTCATAAGACTAGTCGACTTTGGTCGGATGGAGAAGTAGACTTTAGCCTAATAGGTACGAAAAAAAGCTGATAAAAAGGTTTATTTAAGTCTTGCCCAAAAGGCCTTTGATGAACCATGGTTTTGCTAAAGCTCATTGATGAAGATAAGACTGTTCGGTCTTATACCGACATAAGCCCTTAAAAACGTGTAGCCTGAGTCAGTCTGGAGGTTTATATGCGCCTAATGATTTTGCTTGCGCTATACCTGAGTTTAGCAACTGCTTTTGCAGAGAATTTAATTATTTACCCGATGGAATCCCAGGATGCTCTTTTGGGCTATGCCTTATCTGATAAGTTGACAGAAGCTTTTGAGCCAAGCCTTGAGGTGATTGGTCCTGCTGTCGCGCCTAATCTTGAAGCGCCAATTATTGTTGATGGTGGGTTTTTAAGTTTGCGCCGCCTGAATATCAGTACGGCAAGCCCTGAAGGCTCGAGCTTAGTCCGCAGCGTTATTGGTGCTGATAAAGTTTTAACGGGCAGTATTGAATTTGTTAATGGTCAGCTCGAGGCAAGGTTTTTTCTGGCTTCAGCTAATAAGGTTGACCGCTTTTTGGTAACTGCCCCTGAAGATGATCCAAGCCTACTCTTGTCACGTAGTATTAGCCGCTTGGCGATGCGCCTTGACCTTAGCCGCCCTGACTATCAGGCAGAGATTGACCTGTCAACCAACTACGCTGATTATGTCAGAGCCTTGGCTTTGCTTAGCTTTGGTGAATTAACTGAGGCCAGTAATGCCCTTGAAACTGCGCTTGCTGATACGCCCGATGAGAAGATGAGCCAACTGCTTGCCAATATTCAAGCCGTCCAGGTCGGTGCTGAAGGCAGTGACGCTGCCCTGATGGCTACCATGTCACTTAGCAATACCCCGGTAGATGAAAACTTATCTGTGAGCTATTTTGAAGCCTTTGCAGCCCAAACTGATCTGCCTGTTGCGCAAACCTGGGTAGCCACCCTACGGGCAAGTCAAGAAGTAGAAACCGCAGCTGATACTTGGCAGCAGGTTGCCGAGCTTTATCCGTTTGGGAAGGCTGCTCAGGCTGCCTATCTGGCGCAGCAGGGTGAAGAACTTGATTATACAGAGCTACTTGCTAGTGATGATTTTGCTACCCTTTTAACGACTTCTTTTGTCGCCAAAGGTCAAGAAAATACTGTTGTTGAAAAACAAGCCTTGACGAAACTTAGCAAGTTACAGCCCACCTATGTTTACCCGTTTGAGCGCCTTTCCTTTATTGCCTTTGATGAAGAGGAACCCCTTGCGGCAGGTAAAGCCTTGGCGATAGCTACCAGGCTCGAGCCTACGAGTGACCTTTACTGGACAAATCTGGGTTGGTCTTATTATCTGCTGGGCGTTCTAGATAAAAGTGAAGAAGCCTCGGTGCGAGCAACAGAGCTTAATCCTGCGCAAAATATTGCCTTCTTTAATCTAGGTTTGGCAAGAGTGGTAACAGGTCGTTTGGCTGAAGCCATGGACGCTTATGCCCAGGCCATAGCAGTTGATCCTGAAGTAGATGATGAAGCAGTGAATGATTTGGTAAATGCGCTCGAGCTGTATCCAAATCAAGCAGGCGTGCACTACGCTCTTGCTAGCCTCTACGAGCAAGAAGGGCAACGTGAAAAAGCCGCCGAACAGTATGAACTGTATTTGACAGCAGGTGCAGAAGCCCCCTTTGACCGCAATGCTCAGCAGCGTATTGCCATTTTACGCGCGCCGCCCGCCGCCATTGAAATTTCTGAAGGTGCCAAATTTGGTCTTGGCTCGAGCCTCATCGTAACTCCAACAATTGAAGCAGGCGATAGGCTTTATGGTTCTTTTGAACTCTTTACCCCAGGCGCTGAATTGCCAAGCTCTGTCAATGCGATGATACGTCTGCAAGATGGCAGCGGCAATGCCCTTGCCGAAAATACCCAGGCCATAGAAATTCCGCGAAATGCTATTGGCTATGTAATTGATAGTTTAAGTATTGATGTGCCGCATGATCTTGAAGCGGGCACTTATCAACTGTTGGTTGAGGTAAGCGCAAGTGAAGATAGGCAGACAAGTACCAACTTTGATTTTGAACTGGTCGGTCAGGCAACTGCGCTTCGTCAGCTTATTAGTCGTAATATCACTATGACAGATTTAGAGACGAATAGCCCTTTTTACGGTGCCGAAGATTTAAATCAAGATGATAGCTTTTTAACCGATAAACTCTTGGCTGAACTTAAAACCACAGCAGATGCAGCCGAAGAGGCGCTACCCCTTGCTGAAACGGGGCGTTTTGCAGGATTAACAGGAGCTGAGATCTTTAATAATAGTACCGCCACTGATATTCTAGACTTTTTAAGCACTTTGCTCTCAGGGGAAACAGGCGATGCCAGTTTTAGCTTTGTTGATGCTTACGCACAGTGGGCACTCGATGGCACTGAAATATCGCAGTAAGCTTAGGGTTTATACGATTATCTGAAGCATTCTGAGAGGTTTTAAAGCCTAGTTGAAATGCGCATCTAAAGAAATGGCTTGGTAAATTCAAGCCATTTCTTTTTTGAATCTTAGAGGAAGATATTCTCCGAGTCTCGCCTTGAAATAAGGGAGCATCAATAAGCAAAGCTTACGAGATTCTTCTTAATACCTCGGCAGCCTGCTGTCGGGGTATTTTATTGTGAACTAGGCGAGTTGAAACCATACGGCTAATTTTTTCTGCAACGAATCATGGAATTGGAATATTTTTTCACAAAACATGTCAATTTGAGAATGCCTTTCAGAACCTGAATGATTTGATTTCCTATTTTTGTTCAAGTAAAGATATTTTGCGAAATCTTGGAACAAACTTCCCAAAGGGCAAAGTTCCATGAAATTGTTTATAAAATCATTCTGATAAGAGGCTATTAGTAACCTATTTCACCTTAGCTTTTGGTCCTAAATAAGTCTGGGAAAGTAGCTGCTCGCCTAACTTTAGATGTGAAGTCACAGACTTGAAAAAGCTAACAGACAAGCCCCTCAAACGGCGCTAGAGTTGAACAATTACTGAGGGTAATTACTGTTGAGGTGAGGATGGCGGATTTAAGTTTTTTCAGTCAGGCAAAATTGCTGATTGTCGATGATGAACAAGTTAACCTCATTTTGCTTGAACGCATTTTGAGAGAGTGTGGTTTTCAAAGTATTACAACTGCACAAAGCACCGAAGAAGCTCAGGAGATTATAGACTCGAGCTTTGATTTGCTTATTACGGACTACCGAATGAGACAACTCACAGGACTCGAGCTGATTCGTTTTGTTAGAACTACGGTGAGTGATGACTTACCTATTTTGCTAGCCAGTTCGGAACTGGATTCTGAGCTTGAGCAAATGGCTTTAGATCTTGGTGCCAATGATTTTTTACCTAAGCCTTTTAGGGCACCTAGAGTGAAAGCTCGAGTCATCAATTCTTTAAGACACCGTCAGGTAAGCCAGCAATTAAATAGCCAACTTGCTGAGTTTGACCTAGAACTTCGCAAACGCACGAAGGCTTTACAGCAAGCTCACTTAGAAGCGCTCGAGCGCCTTGCTTTAGCTGCTGAGTACCGAGATTACATGACAGGTCGACATACGCATAGAGTTGGCATGCTTTCAGCACGGATTGCCGTTGAGCTTGGTTTGCCCAATACTGAAATCGATTTGATACGTCGCGCTGCACCTTTGCATGATGTGGGCAAAATAGGTATTCCTGATAGCATTTTGCTAAAACCCGGTAAGCTTACGTCGCAAGAGTACGAAGTCATGAAAACCCATGTGCAATTGGGTTTAAAACTGCTGTCGCCAAATACCTCTCGCCTGGTGCGTATGGCAAAACTGATTGCACTTACTCATCATGAACGCTGGGATGGTAGCGGTTACCCGAGAGGGCTAACAGGACAAGACATTCCCCTGGTGGGTCAAATCGTAGCTATCGCTGATGTCTATGATGCGCTGGTAAGCCACCGCCCCTATAAACACGCCTGGAAGGTTGAAGAGGCAATTGATGAAATTAAAACCTACCGAGGTAGCTGGTTTGCGCCAGAAGTGGTCGATGCCTTTTTAACCATTGCAGATTATAAAGAGTCAAACGCTATTCAGTCTTAAGGGTTTAAAAAGAATTTACAGCCAGCCTAAGAGCTGGCTTTTTCATTTTCTTGAACTTAAGCAGGTGATTCATATTTCCGCTTGAAAGTAAACGCTTCAGGGCTAGCGCCTTGCTGCCGTAAAAGCTCGAGCCTTGTCATCAAACATAACAACGTTTTCGTTTGTTTTGTGCGGAGTTCATAAAATCGTAAGCCTGAAAGCAGCGTGATATTAACTAACTGTCTAAAGTAAGCATGTGATAGCTTCGCTAGTTGACCTTAGCCCGCTTGTAAGTCTCATAAAAAATCAGAAAACCCTGATTTTAACGGGAGCAGGTATAAGTACGGAATCGGGCATTCCTGATTACCGCGGGCCAGAAACTATCAAAAAAACAAGGAATCCGATTCGCTATCAGCAGTTTGTATCAAGCCATCAGGCGCGTCAGCGCTACTGGGCCAGAAGCCTTGTGGGCTGGCCCGTTATGGCAAAGGCTAAACCTAACAAAGGCCATGAGGTCCTGGCAAAACTAGAAGCTCGAGCCAATGTGACTGGCATCCTGACACAAAATGTGGACGGCTTACATCAACAAGCTGGAAGTCAAGAGGTGCTTGAGCTTCACGGAGGGTTAAACCGAGTTATTTGCTTAAGTTGTGGCTGGCTCGAGCCTAGAGAACGCCTGCAAAGACGCCTTCTGCACCTTAATCCAGAGTTTGATGCTGTTCTTAGTGACGTTGCCCCTGATGGTGACGCAGAACTCGAGCAAACACTGATTGAAGATTTTAAACTAGCCCCTTGTTTGCGCTGTGGTGGTTTATTAAAACCCGATGTGGTCTTTTTTGGGGAAAATGTGCCTAAGGAAAGACTGGATAAGGCCTGGGCGCTCTTTGAAGAGGCTGACGTGCTTATGGTCTTGGGCTCATCACTTACGGTTTTTTCAGGCTACCGTTTTGCCGTGAGGGCTAAAGCTGAGAAAAAACCACTCATTATTGTCAATCAAGGTGAGACCAGGGCAGATGATTTAGCAAGTCTTAAGCTCGAGCGTCCATTAGGTACATTTCTTAGTGACCTAGATGCCATCATTTCTGCTAACTGAGGCGTATTCCAGACATCATTTGTAGTTATAAATTTGCACAACCTTTTCTTAAAAGGGTTTAATAAGCTTAAGAAACAATGCCAAAGCGCCACAGTTCTTCATTTAAAGCGCTAGCTCTGTTTAAGGAGAAACCATGTCACATCCGCATCATCTGAAACCCAAAGGTGCTCAACTTAAGTTTAATGTTAGCCCTGAAAGCGTGGGCTGGAACTATCTTGGCTACCAAGCAGTAAAACTAAAAGCTGGACAATCGTATACCTTTGATACCAAAGGCAATGAAGCTGCACTTGTGCCGCTTTACGGTGAGCTTAGCTTGGCAGCAGGTGGTCAAAGTTTTGATGTTTCTCGTAAAGGTGTTTTTGTTGAGAAGCCCCATGTTCTGTACGCACCTCCAGGAAATGTCATTGCTGTAACCGCCAAAAAAGACAGCGAGTTTGCCATTGGTACGGCACCTGCCGAAGGCAAGTATCCAGTGCGGCTTTTTAAACCTGAAGAAATGCGAGTCGAAGTGCGTGGCGGCGGCGCAGCAGTGCGGGAAGTGCATCATATTTTGTCACACCCCTTACCAGCCGAGCGTCTGATTTTGTTTGAAGTTTATATTCCTGGGGGTATGTGGTCGGGCTGGCCGCCTCACTGCCATGATGGGCACTTGGATAGCCCTTACCTAGAAGAGACCTATCACTTTCAGTTTGATAAACCTGCTGGTTTTGGTCTGCACCGCAACTACAACAACGAAAAAGGCTTTGATGAAGTTTTTAGTGTCTACAGCGATGACCTTGTTTTGGTCACTGAAGGCTATCACCCTGTAGCAGCTGCGCCTGGTAGTACCATGTTCTTTTTAAATTACTTAGCGGGTGAGCTCATAAGTGAAGACAGAGGCATTGCCCCCATAGATGACCCTGATCACGCTTGGATAAAAGACAATTGGGATGCTTATAAAATTAAGCTGCCGCTGATGAAATAGCTAGACTTCTTAGATAAGGCTTGTGGCGTTTCAAAAAACAAAACTTGAACCAAAGCTTAAGGGAGGTTGAATAGTGGAAGAATCGTTTTCGCTTAACCTTGGTAAGGCTCGTCTTTCTGGATTACATAGGGGAAAAGGGGAAGCGATTATCTTTTTACATGCTGGTATTGCAGATAAACGTATGTGGCTCGAGCAGTTAAAGACGTTTAGTAATCGTTACCATGTTATTGCTTATGATCGGCGAGGTTTTGGCGAGACCATCACGCCTGATGAAGCTTTTTCGCATCTAGATGATCTACAGCATGTGATTGAACACTTCAAGCTTCCGAAGGTTATTCTAGTGGGCTGTTCTCAAGGGGGTCGCATAGCTATTGACTTTGCGCTGAGGTATCAGCATAGGGTAACTGCACTAGTGCTTATTGCACCTGCTATTAGTGGTGCGCCCTCTCCTAAACACTACCCTGAACCCATCGAGGAAAAGCTCGAGGCACTTGAAAAAGCAGAAGAAAAAAATGACCTAGCCCAAGTGAATGTTCTTGAAGCCAATTTATGGCTAGATGGCCCACTATGTAAAGCAGGTCGTGCTAACAAAAAATTGCAAAACTTATTTCTTGATATGAATGGTATCGCCTTAAGGCATCCTGAATTGAATCAGGAAGTTTCTACCCCATCAGCTTATGAACGCCTGACTGATTTAGCTGTACCTACCCTTATTTTGTGGGGGGACCTGGATTTTCCACATATTCAGGAACGTTGCCATTATCTTGCTGAGACGCTTCCTTTTGCTAAGGTGTATGAAATAAGCGGAACAGCACATTTACCCAATCTTGAGGAGTCAACGCTTGTTAATAATCGGATTCAAGCATTTTTAGGCGAACTGTGAATGTAAGGGTCTAGTTAGCTAAACCAAGGGAGGTTTATTCGGTCGGTAAATTTTGTTGTTCTTAAGGAAATTTTGCAGAGGAGTTCCAAATGGTGGCGCAAGCATTTAGGATTTTGGATAAGCAACAATCTCGCTCGAGCCAGGTCGCTAACATAACTGACTTTTCACTTGCTGAAGCCCAAAGTTTGGCGGCAGGAGTAGTCTTAGAACCTAATATCAGTCTTTATTGTCTTGACCCGTTAAAAAGGCAAGCGGTTTTCGTGGATTTGCCCGAGCATATTGACCTAGCTCGAGCTCCTTTTGTCTATCAAACGCAATTTGATCATGCTAGGCGTTTGATTAGTTTGCCTTATGATGTCTTTTTAAGCCTTGCTGATACTCTGGTTGAACCTGCCCAACTCATTCTTTTGTATTCGACGGGAAGATGTGGCTCAACCTTGTTGCATTCAGCTTTTAATGAATTGGATACTATTGTTAGTTTTTCAGAAAATGACGTACTGTCTCAGTTTATTCATCTGCGCTCAGGAAGGGATGATCAAGCTGCTGAACTCGAGCGCCTTCTAAAAGCTGCCGTTCGCTTTGTTATTAAACCTTCAGAGTTTAAAACACCTACCATTCACGCGCTTAAATTTCGTAATCAATGTGTCGAAATTATCGATTTGTTTCACAAGCTCTATCCACAAGCTAAAGCCCTTTTTCTTTATCGTAATGCACTAGATTGGGTGCGTTCTATTTACCGACTTGCCTCTCGCAATAGAGTGCCACCTGACCATGATTTTACGCAGGTGATAGAAAATGCAAGTCTTTATCTTAACCGAGACATGACTCATTTTAGAGACTTGTTTCCTAAAGATACAAAGACAATTTCTGCTACTCAGCAAATCACTTTATGGTGGTTAGGCGTAATGGAAGGCTATAGGTACTGGCGTAATCGAGGGGTTCCAGTTTCTGCCTGGCGCTATGAAGATTTAAGCCAGTTTCCTGAAACAGTTTTAGAGTCGCTTTTTGACTATTGTGAGTTACCCCGTTCAGATGTTAAAACTGCCTTCAGCGCATTTGCTAAGGACTCTCAAGAAAACACCAGATTTGCTCGAGATGAAAAAGATAAGGGTAATCAGCTAATCTTAAGTGAAGAGCAGCATAAACAGATTCAAGACATTTTTACAAATCATCCTTTTATTCAGAGTCCTTATTTTGTAGCACCCTAAATTTAGCTAGAATAATTCCTTAAAAAGCAAAAGCTCGAGCGCTTCCTCGGGCAGAAGCAAAGCCCCACAATCCTTATAGCCCAGCTTTCGGTAGAAATGCTGGGCGTTTTCGTTTGACTGGGTTGAGGTCATCACTTGATGAAAACCTTGTTCGTGCATTTGCTTTTCCCAAAACTGTACAAGTGCTGTACCAAAACCTTGTTTGCGGTAGGGTTCGTCTAGCCACAAGAGATTCATAAAAGGAATACTGTCCCAGAAAAAGCTATACCTTAGAAAACCAATAGAGGTATTATCTATAGAGGCTAGCATGATTTCCTGTTGATTTATTTTTTGCCCTACCTTTTCTTGACTTAGGTGCTCACGCTCGAGCAAA
>JAHEBB010000132.1 GCA_024642575.1 Trueperaceae bacterium
AGATATCTTGCGCCCCATAAACCTATTTGGAGATTGGGAGAAGTGCTTGACCATACGCATGCGCTGATGCAAGCACCGAGTAAAGCAGTTCAGGGATTTAAAGGGAATGAATTACAAGAATTAAGTCAAACTTCGAAATCGAAGGTAAGGCTGCTCAAGGAGAGGTTAGGGTTGAAATAGACTGTCTTCTTTAAAATCTCTCGTTTACCCTTATGCAACTAAGTTACGAGCAGAGACGGTCTAGTGAGTGAATTCGCTTTTCATTTTTTTTAGAGCTTTTAGCTGAAACTTCATTAGTTTCATGTCATGTTTATAGGCTTCTTCTTTTTTGAACTTATATCTGTACATAGGATCTGCGGTATTAAAGGGATTACTATCAATGCCACCTTCACCTATTAGGTTATACAGATCAAGAGTACGTTCTAAACTTTCAATCAGCCAATCAAGGGGAGAACGGCTATCGTTTTTATCATCGTTGTATTTGTGCAGATAATGATGAATGTCTCTCAAGATATCACTGCGCATGGTTTCGTTTAGAGTAAGGAGGCTATGGCTGGTTGAAACGGGAGGTTCAAAGGGCATAGCTTAGTTTAGACCAGGGGGTAATTTCTTACTACTTTCACCTAGGGCAACGATTCTGGAAAAATCCGCCACTTGGCAAAACAAGAACCCCAAGCTCAAAAGCTCAGGGTTAAGGTGGGTAAGAAAAGGAGAGTTAGGGGGTTAGAGATTAAGACCTACTTAATGGCATAAACCCGCTTATAAGCAGGTGGACCATCGGCTAATGCTTTAGCATCAAAACAGCAGTAACCTGATTGACTGGCACTTGCCCCTGCTCTTTGTCCTGAGGTCTTGGTATTATCAAAGTCATTAGTGGAGCGACCACCCCCTGAAGCGTCAGCAATAGCAGTAGCAGTATAAAGACAGCTTTTTGCATTAGCTGAGCCTCTTGAAGTGCCATAGGTTCCTGCTGGGGTATGAGGAATGGTTGCTGTGGCTCTAGCATAAGCATCTGCATAGGTACAGCCTAGTTTGGTTTGAGGCTTTAGGTCAGCTGGGTTCCAGTTAGTTAAGAGATCTTGTTCTAGTTTAAGTAAGTCATAGTCTTGTTTAAGCTGGTCTGTGTTTAAGCCTTTTAGTTCTATAGATTCAAGGTGAGGTTTAACAATGTTCTGGCTATACCATTGTCTGGCATCATAGCCCCAGACTTGATAGCCTTCTGCGTTTTGTTTTCCTTGATCATCAAAGGTTTCAAACTTAAAGACATTAGGATAGATTTCTGTGTAGCTATGACCTGCTTCGAAGAAGTCTGGGGGTGGTGTATCGGGGATGGTGATTTGCGTATCTGAGTTAGGGGCATCTAGAGGAACTGAGGGTTTAGTGGTACAGGAAGTAAAGAGAAGAAGCGTTAAGAGGAGTGAGTAGGGGAGTAGGGCTTTCATGCTTTCCTTTCTGAGTAGAGGGGTGATTTACCAACAGAGCTTAAGATTATAGATATGACCTCCTTGTATTATTTGTATTTATTTAATACTAATTATGAGATACAATTGGATATTTGGGATACGAATGGTTTAGATTTCGTTTTCAAAACGGTTGGCTGTTCTTGATTTTCTATCTAAGATTTTATCCCTATCTTTTTTGTCTAGGATTTCAGCTAAGTCCAAATTAAAGTTAAACATTTTCTTACCGCAAGTTTTGTTTTCATATTTGCAAAACACTTAAAATAATGCTTTAGGTAAAATTACACTAAATTTTGCACCTTGGTTTTTAGTGCTTTCGGCGACTACAGTTCCACCGTGCAATTCAACAATTGTCTTAACCAAGGCAAGGCCTAGACCAGAACTGCTAGAATCTATTTTAGTTGTATAAAAACGTTTAAAAAGCTGATCTGGCGAATCAGTAAATCCTTTACCAGTGTCTTGTACTACTATTTTTACTGAATCAGCCCTATCTATGAGCTTTACCCCTATTTTTCCCTCTTGATAAGAATGCTTTAAAGCATTATCTAGTAAATTAAAAATTACCTGAGTTAAGCGATCTTCATCAGCAAATATACCTACAGCCTCGAGCTCTAAAATAAGCTCTAGACCTGTTTCTTTGGCACTCAACCGAAAGGATTCAGTTACTGTTTTTATAAGCTCATCTAGCTTGATAAGCTGCCGATTAAGGGTTAGTTTATTGGCATCGGCTAATGAAAGGGTTCGTAAGTCACTAACCAAACGGCTTAGTAAACTTACCTGCCGCCTAAGTCGTTTGACTTCGCCAGAGTTTAATTCGATCAGCCCTTCATCCATAATCTCAAGCCGCGTACTCATTACGGCTAATGGTGTTCTTAATTCATGAGCTATAGAAGCAATCATTTCAGTGCGTTCACGTTCATAGATTTCTAGGGAATTAGCCATTTCGTTAAAATGCTCGAGCAACTTCAGAGATTCTCCTTTAACCCCTTTGGGTATTTCTACACGACTTGTTAGGTCACCATTTGTAATTTGGGCAGAGGCTAACGTTGCTTGCTCAATAGGGTGAGCAATATTACTGGCAAATCTTATAGCAAAATATATCCACAACATACCCGAAACAAACAGACTAAAGATTCCCCCTCTAAAAAAGATAGTGCGAATACGTTTTGGTGTTTCAAGCAGGCTAAAAAGCTCCTGGTCATTTGGGTGTTCAGCAATAAGTTGCTCGAGCCTAGCTTCTATGTTAGGTGCCCTGATATTCGATAAGGCAAGGCTAATAAATTGAATGATAAAAGCAAAAAACAAAGAAAGTAGCGCTACACCTATCATTCCTACAGCCAGTCGAACCACCAAACGCTCTTTTAATGGAATGGGTTTCATGTAGATAAGCGGTAGCCTAGACCCCGAACGGTTATCAGCATGTCAGCTAAACCCACTTCATCAAGTTTATAACGCAAATTTTTTAAATGAACATTGACAGCAGATTCAAGAGCCTCACTTTCAGGCATGGCTACCTCCAAAAGTTCTGACCTAGTTATTGCCCGTCCAGGCGTTAAGGCGAGGTGATGCAAAAGTTTAAATTCTGTTGGCGTTAGGTTAAGGACTTTTCCCCTCACTTTGGCACACATACTATAGCTATCTACCTCTAAATCACCCAGGCGAATCGTTAAGGAATGTTTATCAAGGTCTTGGCTGCGTCGCAAAACAGCCTGAATTCTGGCCAGTAACTCACGAAGGCTATAGGGTTTAACCAAATAATCATCTGCGCCTAAACCGAGGCTTAATACTTTGTCAATTTCTTCGGCCTTGGCTGTAAGCATAATGACAGGTGTTAAGGACTCAGCCCTAATTATTTTTAAAACTTCAAACCCATCTCGTTTGGGCATCATGACATCAAGCAAGACAAGGTCAGGCTTAGCAGCTCGGAAGAGTCTTAAAGCCTCATCCCCATCTTTGGCTCGCTCAGTTTGAAAGTTGTGGTTACGCAAATAAAGCTCGAGTGTTTCTGCAAGCTCTCTTTCATCTTCAACAATAAGTATGAGTGCCATCTTAGTTAGTTTAACCCCCACTGTTTTAAGGCTAAGCTTATTCATATTCTTCAATCTAAAAGGCAAAGATAAAGATTTGGTGTAGGAACCATAAAGACTAAAATTTTGGGTTTTCTTTATCAAATCTACACCAATGCTTTCAGGCATCTTTACCCTGATACCCGAAACTAAGCAGCGTGAGAAGCAAATAAGACTTAGCCAAAAGGAGAAAATCTATGCCTATTGCTGAATTAAAAGATGTCAAAAAAATTTATCCGCTGGGGAAAACGCAGGTTCACGCCCTTAAAGGTGTGTCATTTACGATTGAAAAGGGAGATTTTGTTTCGATTGCTGGGCCATCGGGTTCTGGTAAATCAACTATTCTTAATTTGCTGGGTTGTGTAGATATCGCCAGTTCAGGTCAGGTGATTATTAATGGGGTGGAAACCTCGAGCTTAAATGATAAGCAAATAACCCATTTGCGCCACGAGGTTTTAGGTTTTATTTTTCAGTCATTTAATTTGATTCCTGTACTAAATGTCTACGAAAACGTCGAGTTTCCCTTACTGCTCGGAAAAATAAAGCAGTCAAAGGCAGAAACAAAAGACTGGGTCAACCACCTGATTGACGCGGTTGGACTAAGCGAATGGCGCACCCATAAGCCTAATGAACTTTCAGGTGGGCAACGTCAAAGGGTGGCTATTGCCCGTGCGCTTGCTACCAAACCGAGCATTGTCATGGCAGATGAGCCCACTGCCAATCTAGACTCGGTCACCAGTCAAGCCATTATTGACCTCATGAAAAAAATGAACCGAGAGCTGGAAACGACCTTTATCTTTAGTACACACGACCAGGACATTGTAGATATTGCCGATCATGTCATTCGTTTGCAAGATGGTCAAATTATTAAAGATTACAAAACAAATGGACAGGTACGGCAAGAGCCAAAACTTGCAAAGGTAAGTGCATGAACGTTTTGTGGAAAATAGCCTGGCGCAATCTGCGCGAGCACAAAACCAAAACCTTGATTATTGGTGTGCTGGTTGCGCTCGGCGTAAGCCTTGTCGTCATTGGCAACTCGGTTTTAGAAAGCGTTACCAGTGGCATGGAGGCAAGTTATATTGATAATTTTACAGGTGACTTAATCATTCGCAACTCAAGTGAAGAAGATGTAGCCTTTATTGGTGCATTTGGGGCTACGCCTAACGCTATAGAAAACTATACCCAGGTTACTGGTTTTCTTGATAATCAGCCTGAAATAAAAGCCTACACCCCTCTTTTAACGGGAATGGCAAGCATCAACCAAAATGAGGAAGCGCTTTCCTTTGCCTTTTTATGGGGAATTCAGCCAAGCAGCTATTTTGCTATATTTCCCGATAAATTTGTGGTCACAGAAGGTGGATACCTAAAAGATGGCGAAACGGGACTCATGCTCTCACAGGGCGTCATAGATGACGTTCTTAAGGAACACGGGATTCAGCTCAGAGTTGGGGATAAGATTTTACTCTCAGCGCAAAATGATGTTACAGGCAATAAAATTAGAGAAGTCAGCATTGTTGCCATTGGTTACTACAGTAATGCCAGTGGCATTCTTGACCGTATTTCACTGGTTGACGCAACTAGCTTACGTGGTCTTTTAGGCTTAACTGCGTTAAAGGTAGACAGCTCGAGCTTATCTGCTCCTGTAGAGACCAGTGAAGATGCGCTTTTTGGGGGTACTACTGACTCACTTTTTTCCGATTCCGTAGTAAGTGAAACGCAAACCGACACCTCAACCAGCTCAATTGACTACGATAATCTTCTCGGCGACACCTCAGTGAGAGACGCCTTTTTAGCGGTAGATAATAATGCCTGGCACTTTCTTCTACTTGATACAGAGAATAATGCTGAATCGCGCTTGAGAGATGGTTTAAAGAGTTTGCCTAATACCAGTCTGGTGCTCGAGAATTGGCGCTGGGCAGCAGGTTTTATTGCCAATATTGCCTTTGGTATTCAAACGATTCTTAACATCATTATCATGGTTATAGCCGTTGTCGCCATCATTATTATTATGAATACGTTGGTTATTTCGGTAACGGAGCGCATTGCTGAAATTGGCACCATTCGTGCGCTAGGGGGTCAAAAAGGCTTTGTGCGCAGCATGATTACCGTTGAAGTCCTTACTATTACCTTGCTATTCGGTCTCGTGGGTATTGCTTTTGGCAGCCTAACCATAGGAATTCTAAATCTTCTAGGTTTACCTGCTAGTAATCTCTTTTTACAAATCATGTTTGGCGGTTCAACCCTTAGGCCAATTCTTTCTATTAGTTCGCTGTTTTTGTCCATCATTGCAGTTGCTGTAATTGGGGTCATTGCTAGTCTCTACCCAACCTCAGTAGCCCTTGGGGTATCGCCTGTACAGGCTATGCAAAGAAAATAAGCGTTAATACAGAATCCAATAATACTTCGAACATTGAAACCCCTCTATATCCCATTCTTCTCGCACTCCGCTCGCATTTAAACATGCGATTAAAACGCATGTTTAAACGGAATCGGTATAAGCACTCGCTAAATCATTTATGAAAGGAAACTTATGCAATCATTTCGAATTGCTTATCGCAATGTCTTAAGGCAGGTCAAGCGCGCTCTCTTACTAGGTGGCGCAATTGCCTTTGGCTTTTTTATCTTTACTCTGTTAAACGGCTTTACGGGAGGCCTATTAGACAGCGTATCAAAGAATTTTGCTGATTTATCAGGTGGCCATATCTACATTTCAGGAACCGAAGTGAGTAACCTGGGCAGCGAAATTTCTGTTATACGAGACACCCAAACGGCAGAATCTGCTCTGGCTGCACTTGTTGATCAGGTCTTATCTTATAATACCCGCTCATCTGCCAGAGCCAGCCTAATCGCAGGATCAAAACAAGAAACCTTACAGCTCGAGGGTGTGAATCTAAGTCAAGAAACAGACTTCATTGACAGTTTACATTTTTCCCAGGGCAGTGCTGAAGAATTTTTAAAGAATCCTATTGGCATTCTGGTACCTGAAAAGTTCCTTGCCAAATTGGGCATCGAAGTAGGTGAATCCATTGTGGTTAAAACGACGACAATTAATGGCCAACAAAATGTTGGAGACGTTATTGTGGTTGGAAGCTTAAAAAGTCAGGACCTCTTTGCGCCTGGTGCAAGTGCTTTTGGTTACGCCCATATTGAATATTTAAATAAGCTGCTAGACATGAGTAGTAGCCAGTATCAAACTCTTAATATCTACCTAAAAGACTTAGCCACCATTGATCTTGCCACGACAGAGGTTTTAGGAGCTTTGGCACAGTCAGCCACAGTTAAGCCCAGAGAAGAGCAGACTTTTGGTCCCCCCAGCCCAGCCCAATTAGGCTTTGGTGGTTTAAGCAGTGTGGCTGAAAATGAACGCTGGAAAGGCACAAAATTTGAAGTAACTAATTTAAATGACAACTTGCAAGGCATTGATGCGCTGGTAGGGGTCATTAATTATACGGGACTGGTGATTTTTCTGATCATTATAGTCATCATCATGGTGGGAATAATGAATTCTTACCGTATGGTCATGCTCGAGCGCACGGCTGAGATTGGCACCATGCGCGCCATGGGAGTACAAAAAGCCGGGATCAGAAATATTTTTATCTGGGAAGCTCTGATTGTATCTTTTAGTGGCACCCTACTTGGTCTGGGTCTAGCACTGATCACTATGGCTGGCATCAGTCTGTTTAACTTCGGTATAGACAGTAGTTTTAGTCTTTTCCTAAATCAGGGTCAGATGCAATTTAAGCTGTCTTTTTTAAGAATTATGGGCAATATTTTGCTCATTTGTGTAATGAGCCTGGCTGCTGCCTATGTTCCAGCTAGGGCAGCAGCTCGCTTACAACCCGCGGAGGCTTTGCGAGCAGTTTAACTTCAACTTTTTACAAACAATTCTATTTTTAAAGGAGTCAAACCATGAAAACTCAAGCTATAACCCTTGGCAGACATAAAACTATGAAGACCTATTTTTTCGCACTTTGCTTAAGCATTTTGGCTGTTCTCAGCCCTAATTTTGCCGTAGCTCAAGCTTCGGAAAATTATGAAGAAATTCTCGTTAACATTGATAAAAACACCCTGTTTACAGGCGATTTAAGTGCGACTGCCACTTTGGAACAGCGTGATCCGAATGAAGGTGACGATGTTTCTCGAGTCCAAATGTTTCGACGCGATAGTAATAACACCTTCCTTATGCTCTTTGAAAAACCCGAGACCAAGTTAGGACAAGGTTACTTAAATATTGATGATGGTCTCTGGTTTTATGACCCTGAAAGCCGTCAATTTAGTTACACATCCATCAGTGAAAGTTTTGGCGGCACAGATGCGAGGAACTCAGATTTTGAAGCCTCGAGCCTTGCCTTGGATTACGATGTCGCCTCTGCCACCGAAGGAACACTAGGTAAATTTGAAGTGTGGATTTTAGAGCTAGAAGCAAGTAATAGCGAAGTAACCTATCCCTACAGAAAACTCTGGGTAACGAAAGAACCCAATCTTATTCTCAAAAGCGAGGATTATAGCTTAACGAAACGATTGCTTAGAACCTCATACTTTCCTAATTATGCCAAAGCGGGCGAAAGCTTTATTGCAAGTGAAAGCCTGTTTGTTGACGCTTTGGTAGAAAACAAATCAACCAAATTTAGTTTGGAAAACATTTCCACAGCCACCATTCCTGACAATGTATTTACTAAAGCCTATGTAGAGAGGGTTAACCGTTAATGTCAAGGTTTTTTTTCAGCCTACTTATACTCATCTTGTTAGCTGGACTGGCCCTTGCACAAGATACGCCCGATGACAGTTTATTTGGAGGCAATACCAGCTCAGAGCAGCCCTCTGATGACATGTTTGGCGACAACATTTTTACCGAGGTGAGTAATGCCCCAGGTGCCAAACCCGCAACGGATTTATTTACCACGAGTGGTGTAAGTCTGGGAGGTAAATTTGCTGTTGCTACTGAGCTAAGTCTTGATCTCAACCCAGTAGACGGTCAGGACGCCTTGAGCAGTGGTTTGACTGACCTGAGCACGACTCTGTTTCTAGACGCTAGACCTGCTACTGACTTTCGGGCTTTTGTAAAAGGCAAACTTGGCTACACGACAACAAATGGTGTCAGCTTTGAATTAAAAGAGGCTTTTGCTGATATCACTATAGCTGACACTGTTTTTGTACGCGCAGGTAAACAAACCGTTAACTGGGGGGTTGGGTATTTTTTTAGCCCTGCCAACTTAATTAACCTTGAGCAAATTGACCCTGAAAACCCGGGCGCGGAACTCTCTGGGCCCATTGCTTTTAAGGCTCAGCTTCCTTTAGGGGCAGATAATTTAACGGGCTATCTACTAACTAATGACTCGGCTGATGGGAATAACTTTAGCTCTGCAGCAAGATATGAGTTTTTGGTTTCAGGCTTTGAAGTTACAACGGGTGGAATTATTGAAGATAGTGGTCACTGGGCGCTCATGGCAACAGCTAGTGGAAGCGTACAGGATGTAACCCTGTTTGCTGAAACGGTGCTCGAGGGTAACAGCACAAAAGTTTTTGTAGTAAAGGACTCGAGCAAGCCCACAGGTTTAAGCACCACAACTTCAGATGCTTTATATGTTTCTGCAACCCTTGGGGCTCGCTATAGCTACACCACCGAAGACGACCTTTACCGTTTTACAGGTATTGCTCAATACTTTTTTAATGGTCTGGGTTACGAAGATAACAGCATATTTACTGATAATCCAGCAGCTATTGGGAGTCTTGTTGGCTCAGGATCACTTAATCTAAGCGACTTGCAAGAGCGGGGGCAGCACTACCTGGCTATTAATCTCAGCTCTCCTGATATCGCTAAGTCAAAGCTCACACCATCGGCACTCTGGTTGGCCAATCTAAGTGACGGTTCAGGATTTCTAAATGCCAGCCTCAGCTACTCAGGTATTGACTACGTTACACCTAATATTAGGTACCGTTACAGCTACGGAACAAAAGGTGCCGAGTATAGCCCAAATGGCGTTAAGCATAGCCTTAGCCTGGGCTTTAGCTTAATTGCTTCCTTTTAGAACTCACAGCTTGGTACAAATCTCACATAACTTCATTTTTCAAATAGGGAGAATTTATGCTAAAAAGATTTGCAATTATATTTTTAGTGCTGGTCTTGGGTGTCGGAGTAGCCCAAGAGACCTGTGACAGCCTGCTTCAAGGCTTACGGAACACCCTTAAGCAAACTCAGACCCTTACCCGAAAGTTAACGATGAAAGCTGGGTTTATAGAAATTATGTCAGAGACGACACTGGTTAAAAAAACCACAAAAGGGCTCGAGTTCACAATCTTAAACCGAACGGGTGCTACACCACCCAATGGTGAACCTGTCAATGGCCCCGAAGAGCAAGGCTGGTTAGGCACTATTGACTTAAATACCTTGAGCTGTGAAGATCATAGGCTAAGTCAAGATGGTGAAACTTATAAACTCGAGCTGATAGACAATGATGACGAATCGCCTTTACAAAGTCTGAAGTTAGACATTTATTTGCGTGAGGGTCATTACTTTTCTGAAAACATGAGTGCCCAAATCAAACCTTCTGGAGCACCTTTTTCAGCAACAGCCCTGATTTCAGTGACGGATTGGCAACTCGCAAGGTGAGCTATAACTAAGTCCCGCCCCACCTATACTCAGAGTCAAAGGAACGTTTTACTATGGAGATATTTTTTCCTGAGACTTCAAATATTACCTTCCCTTATCGTTGTTTATAGTTTGGCATCAACGGTGGTAGTTGCCAAGTGCTATGAACTCAGCAATTGCAAGTCAGAGCCTGCCATAGTTTCTACTGAGCCCTTTATGAATCTAACAGACTTTAGCTTTAGCGTCCAAAATATCCGCATACATTTAGGTATAAATCCGTGGGATTATCATTTGACTACTCTGTTAAGCTTGCAAAATCCCAGTCAAGATGAAGTTTTAAGTCTTGAGCTTGGTTATGATAATTCAAGACCTGGTTTTATTGCCGATACTGGCATTTTTGCTAATTTTGGCTATCGTTTTCCGCTAAGCGAAACTCGTATTTTAGACATTCGTGCTGGTCTATTTTCACTTGATGCTGCTACTGATGGACGAGATGATATAGCACTTCAGCTAAAAACCACCTTAGAAACCCAAGATAGGCTCGAGTTAAACCATGATTTTTACAACTTAGATTCCGAGACGGAGTTGAAGCTTTTTACCCTGAGACAACAAACAGACCTATTCCTTTCTGCTCAGACAAAGATAGGTCTTAATCAGCTTGAAAAAGATCAATTTGGTTTTGGAATAAAAGGATGGAAGCTAGATGTATATGCCATTACCAATCCCATTGTTTTTGTATCTGGCTCCAGACTATATACAGACCTACAGTATTTTTTACCTTTAGAGCCAGGTACTCTGGCTTTCAGATTTGTAACAGGTCATCACCCTAAACTCGTTGGTGGACTCGAGGCTCAGGCAAATTTTAGTGGAATGATATTTGGCAGTTACCGATATAGTTTACCTTTACGAATTTCCTACCTTGAAGAATTAGGCATCGCTTTTAGACGTCTTAGCTTTAGCCCAAGGTTAGGTGTATACGCTGATTTGGGACTGAGTGTAAGTTCCGATTTAGCAGTTTCACTCGATGTTTTATCGTTTGACAGGTCTCCCTTAAGTGTGTTTGCTTTAGTAGGTTATGAAAGTATAAGAGGATTTTATTTTCAAGGAGGAGTAAGTTTAGGATATTAAATTTAGGCTCAATATGTGTTTCAACGGGATAGAAAAAGTTCTAGCAAGGACGGAAAAAGGGTTTTTCCCGTTTTCTGAGGTTGTGAATGAACTCAAAGAAAGCTAGCTATAAAAGTAGATTTTCTTGAGAAATGCCTCTATGGGGTCTGAGCCAAAATCGCAGTAAAGACCAGAAGCCTTCAATAGTATTGACAGGAACTTCGCAAAAGCCGTCTCCGTCATCGTCTCAGGCATATTCACCGATACCGTGACAAACTTGCTTGTGCTGATAACCCCAATCATCTAAGCGGTCATAAATACGATATTCATCACTGTAAACGAGGCTGCCTTATTGAACCAAATGCAGTCTGAGTATAAATATCTTGTAGTTAGGAAACCAAGGTAAACTTGGATGATGACCCAACTACATTTTGACAGTGTTGTGGTAGACAGCCACAATGATTTGCCTATCATGCTTAGCGACTGGTATCACCATGTAGGCAAAACAGATTATTTTGCCACCTGGATTAAAGCCTGCCATAAGGGTGGTGTTAAGGTACAGGTGATTCCTATTTACCTTGAGCCGCAAACTGCCGAGGCTAGCTTGCGTAAAAGCCTGCTCCTCATTGAGCTTTTACATGAAGAAATAGAAAAACATGCAGACCAGGTTAGTCTTTGTTTAACGGGATCAGATATTGATAAGGCACTGGCTCATAAGAAAATAGCCATTATTATTGCGCTCGAGGGCTGCTCACAAATTGCTGAAGATGTCAGTTTGTTTAAAACCTTTTTCCGTATGGGTGTACGAATGGCATCATTTACCCATCTTGGTAGAACCCAGCTTGCTGATGGCAGCGCTGAAGATGACACCGAAAGTCGCTTACCCGCAAAGGGTACCGAAGCCTTAAGGCTTATGGAAGATCTGGGTATAATCATGGACGTTTCCCATTTGTCTAAAAAGGGCGTGGAGCATGTGCTTGAACT
>JAHEBB010000584.1 GCA_024642575.1 Trueperaceae bacterium
TTAACGTTTTAGGAGTACTAAATGCAATATCAGTAGGTGTAATTGTTTGAAGCTGCCCATATAGGTCAAACACATAACTCCAACTTGACAGATAAGTGTAGAGCTCACCTTCGCTAAAAACGTAAGCATTGGGAGTTACTTGGGTCGGATTCGGGTCTACAGGTAATCCTGGCGTCTGAATTGCCAAGGCTCGAGCAGGTCCTAAAGGTGTACGTGCAAGATAGGCTTGATTATTGGTTTCACGTTCTGCATCGACTGACTGAATTTCAGAAGTTACAAAATCCGCTGAGCCAGGTTCAAAGGTATAAGCAAAACTCTTGGGTTCCCCATACTCATTTTTACCACTAAGCGTAAGCTGGTTAGCTTCCTGAATAAGTGGGAAACGTTGTTGTGTACCACAAAAGGGAGTTAACACCAATTCATTGTCAGCAACAGCATATAAACCTTCCTCTTGAGTTCGAGTAGGCTCATAATCTGGTACCTGGCTCGAACTAACCACAAAGTAACGCCCATCTGGCAAAAAGTAAAGAGTTTCTTCTTGCGTAAGAAAATCAGCGTCCTCATGGTATGTCCACTTACCTGTAAGGAATGCTGAATCCGCAAGAGGATTAGAAGCTAAAGGGGTTGGTAACTGGGTTTGACTTTGAGGTAAAGTTTGTAAAGGATTAGCTGCCAGTTCCAATCGGGTAAGATAAAGCTCATCAGAATTCTCATCCAACAAAATTAGTTCACTTGAATTAAGGTTCAGCACATCATAGAACAGCTCTTCACCACTGTCTAAGCCAATATAAAGACTAGTCTCATCTAAATACCAAATTCCATTATAAACGCTGCTTTCGTTCAAATCTTGAACTGTAATTGTCACATCTGAAGATTCGGCAAAGGTAAAACTCAAGCTGGTTGATTCATCACCCACTCTCCATTGTCCAATCAAATCGGCCTCTTGTGCGCCTACGAGCTGCCCCAAAAGCATTCCAAGTAGAAATAAGTATTTCATGGTTTGCCTCCTTCTTTGTTCCTAATCCTTCAAGTCCCCTTACCTATCTAGTTTAGCCAATTCTGCCAAGATGTTTGAAAAGATCGTTTTTGATGAATAAACATTAAATCGATTAACTCATAAAACCCGCCCAAAAGGGGTTTGTCTAAAGAATGAATTGCTAAATGTTAAGTCTGACCTAGGGCCTCTTGTTAGGTGTTGAATAATAGGAGAGTAATTTTTTACACCAGTTTGAGTAACTCATGACTATCTTGATTGTACTACAGCTAATATAATCACTTTCTTGCTACGGGGACAAAAGTTGCAGGCAAGAAGCAAGGGAAATTCTGGCAGGTATAGCATCTGAAGCAAGAATGGCAGTTCTGAGATAGTTCAAGCCTCTCTTGAAGAAACTGACAGGTAAATAGCCATGGTTTTTAAGCTTCAAAGGTCTTTGCTGGTAGACCCACTCACCCACAAGGTGTGCCCAAGTAAAAGCAAGAGAAAGTAAGATGATTAAGTTATTAAGTCGAGAAGGTTGAGTTAAACGAGTATCTTCAAAATTAAAGCCTCTTTTTTTAAGGGCTGAGAACAGACACTCAATATTCCAGCGTTGCGCATAACGAACAAAAGCACGTTCAGGCTTATCAGTACACGCTAAGACTAGTAGCTCACCTTCTTGAGACTTTGTTACGGCCAAGTTAAGGCGTAAACCAAAAATCCAAACGCGTTTAGGGCAAACATAGGTATCACCTTTTCTCAAATAGCCATAACGCTTATGGGCAGGTAGATCTTTAGCTTTATAACCAATAAGCGTATTGTTCTTAATTCGCATCACGAAAGCTAAGTTGCGGTTTTTGAGACCTTTGAACCAAGTATTGCCTTCAAATTCTCGATCTGCCACAATAGCTTCAATCTTTTGAGCAGGTAAATACTTGAGGAGTTTATCAATAAGACTAAGACGCTCCCTCGTATTGCTATTACCTCGTTTATCAAGTAGTTGCCATACTAAGGGAAATACGATACCTTGATGACTAATACCTAACATCAAAATATTAATGTTCACTTTGCCTATTTTCCAATTTGTTCGGTCTAAACTCAGAATGTAGCGATCTAATTTGGGTAAGAGTTTAAGCATCAAATTCGCAAAGCTTATTTTATCTAGCTCGATTTCATTGAAAAATCGTTTCAAGCGTTTTTCGTTTGATTCAGGGTACACCGCAGCATTTAGAGCACTTGACAAACTACTCATATTTACTGTCCTAACTATAATCAGGGCTTTGATGAAGCAACTCATAAAAGCTAGCCTTGCCCCATGTAATTTAAACCCTTCTTTAAGTATCTCTTTTAATCCCTTATTATGCTGCATAGTCAGCTCCTTTGATACTTTAGATTTCAGCATCAAAATTATCTCATGAGCTGACTAACTTTTTGTCCCGGTAGGAAGACTCACTTTACAAATACTTCTGCTAGAATTCATGAAATCTCTTTACGATCACTTAATGATTACCATCTATCCTTTTAGCCAAAGGAGAACAAATGAAAGATATTGCCACTAAAATTTCAGAAGGTGTTAATAGAGGAAAACAAGGCTTAGGGCTGCGAGAGTTATTTTCAAGAATAAATCAAATGAAGAGCTTGTGCTTTAAACAAGCGGTTCTTAGTTTGCTGCTTTGTTGTTTTGTTACAAACCAAGTTTCTGCCCAGGACTTTACTGGAAAGTATAGACACATAACAGACGAAGGTCAGGAGCTTATATGGGTACTGCAAAAAGAAGACCCCTGGTATTGGGGCTACCTAATGCCAAGTCTCGGTATTATGCTGACTTTTGAATATGAACGAGAACAAAGCTCTTCTACTCGTGTGGTGGGTACACTTGAAAGCGATGACCCTATAAGTGTAGAAGTTATGCTTAAAGATGAGGGTCTCGAGTTAACCTTAGCCAATACGAAAACCTTATATTTTGAACGCCTTAGTAATTTGGGTCGGCAAAAAGAGGATAGCCTTTTCCTGCAAATGCTAAGTTTTATTCCTGATTCCCCCTTAGTTCGTAAGGGATTTCCTATGCTTAGCTATGTCAATCTTTGGGCCTTGGCTGAAGCACAAAATTTGCCGATGCTAAAAACACAAAAAGATTACATTCAATTGGACGCTGATGCCTTTCAACAATGGCTTCAAGGTTTGCGGCGAGTAACGTTTGGCGATGGTGATTTTTTGCAGATGGCAGGCTTCATTGAAAAGGTCAATAAGATGCCTGAAACAGTTGGCTTTTCAG
>JAHEBB010000585.1 GCA_024642575.1 Trueperaceae bacterium
TAAGAAAATGGCTGATTAAAATAGGAGAAAGGGCGTGGTGGACAGGGTAAAGGTGGAATTAATGGGGGTTTAGAATGGGTTGGCATAGGATTATAGTTATGTAAATAGTAGTTTAGTTATGATAAATCTCTAGTTTTACTAAGTGCTCAGGCTAGGGTTTGGTCTGAGCTTTTACTACAAATTGTTACCTGATGAAACATAATGTAAGACTATGGCTCATGTTAAAGAAAAACCTTCAGACAAGTTAACTGCCTTTGAAAGGTATCAGGAATTAAATGCCAGGCAGGTTGCAAAATATGTTGGCGTTGAAACAACCAAGTCCGTTTGGGTTTATGTCAAAGAAGGCAAGCTTCCTCAACCAAGATATCTTGCGCCCCATAAACCTATTTGGAGATTGGGAGAAGTGCTTGACCATACGCATGCGCTGATGCAAGCACCGAGTAAAGCAGTTCAGGGATTTAAAGGGAATGAATTACAAGAATCTCAAAGAACTTCGAAATCGAAGGTGAAACTGCTTAAAGAGAGGTTAGGATTGAAATAGCTAGCACATTTAATGCTTAAAGCTCTGATTAAGGTTTCCAGACTTTCGTGTGCAAACGCTCAAAATGAGCATCAAAGGTCCAAACAGCTAGTCCGAGGCGCGAGGATAAAATGGCTAGGTGAGCATCAACAAAACTGAGGGCTTGGTCAGGGTAGCGCTTTAATAGGTCAAAAGCAGCGTCGGTATCACTTACAATTGGCGATAGCCAACTACTACCCTGCTGAAGTGTAGTTAGAAACGCAAGGGCATGACTTGTTCCATGTCGGTAAAGCATTAAACTATAAGCCTCTATTAAAACAGGTTGGCAAGCAATCACGCTGACTCCAGCTGTCTTAAGTAAGCCTAGCTCCTCGGTTGCGCGGTGAAAGTGTTGATCACGGCGTACTTGTAAAGCATAAAGAACACCTGTATCTGCCAGGACTGGGGTCACAGAGAAGATTTAAGCCCTTCTGCTAGATAGCTATCATGGTTTTGGCTTACATCACCTGGATCACCTTCCTCTATGGGCTTAAAGACGAGACTCCCTTTGGCAGGTCGGTAGCCTCGGTCATAGAGTTCTTGATGGTTTAAGTATTCTTCAAGGGCGACCTGAACCAATGCGCTAAGGCTTGGTGCTGCTTTTTGTTCTGCAAGAAAGCGGTCAATACGTGATTTAAGCTCATCAGGAAACGTAATACTGGCTCTAGTCATACTATATTTTACACCAAAGTATGACTATGGTGCATACCTGCTAGTATTGATTTTTAATAAGCCAACCTTAATAGGCAACCCTTTCCTGTAACACCACACAAGTCTCTTGTTGTATTTCTATAGCACTCTAAAGGATAGAAGCTACAGTTTTATCTGAAAATTAATCGTTCAGAAGCTGTCTGAAAAGCACCCATCTGCCAAGCACAGGGTAAGAATGGATGTGTGAAAACACAAACTTACCCGAGCGACTTAACAGATGAGCCGTGGCAGTATATCAAGGCACTGAAACCATTGGCTAAAGCAGGTGGACGCCCTAGACGTCTGGGAGGTCGGTGGTCAACGCGATCTTGTACGTTGTGGTGGGCGGTGTGCAGTGGCGGATGCTGCCTAAGGACTATCCGAAGTGGAAATCCGTGTACCACTATTTCGCTCAGTGGCGAGACACAGGGGTTTGGCAAGACCTGCACGACCGTTTGCGTGCAGATGTCAGACGTAAAGCAGGCAAACACAAACACCCTACAGCAGCCAGTCTCGATTCACAAAGTATCAAAGCCAGCGAATGGACAGCTGAAAGAGGCTTTGATGGCGGCAAGAAGATAATGGGTAAAAAGCGACACCTGCTGGTCGATACGATGGGATTGGTCTTAACTATCTTAGTCACTACGGCGTGCGTACAAGACCGTGATGGCGCACGTCTACTGCTTACAAACCTAAGAGGCTTCTGTAAGAAGCTCAGACTCATCTGGGTCGATGGCAGTTACAGAGCTGGGCTACTGAGCTGGGTCGATGAGCGCTTTCGTTTCAGACTAGAGCCTGTTTACGCGTCCTAAAGGCAGTAAGGGCTTTGTTCTCTTAACAAGACGTTGGGTGGTGGAGCGTACTTTTGCCTGGTTAGCTCAGTATCGTCGCCTAAACAAAGACTACGAACGTTTGAACAAAACCAGTGAAACAATGATACTTATCGCTATGTACCTTGCCCCACATAAACCTATTTGGAGATTGGGTGACGTTCTCGATCATATCCACGCGCTTATGAAGGCACCGAGTAAGGCAGTTCAAGGATTTAAGGGAAATGAGCTAAAGGGCAATACAGAAGGGAAGACGAGTAAGTTGAATAAACTTCGAGAACGTCTTGGCTTGAAATAGGTTTTGTTAGACAATTCAGTTTATGGGTCTAGGCTTGTAACAAAAACAGGGAGGCCAGCGTTAAGTCGATTTCCATAACACTTTTTTTCCTATTCAAGAGGCAACGTAACCTCAGTTTTATTTGCACTTAAATGATATAGCAGTGTGACAGAGATTTATTATTGTGACTAAGAAATATTTTATCGTCATATTATGCTAGACTTGGGTTTATGGAAGCACTTGAAATAGCTATGAATGACCAGGGGCGTATCACAATTCCTTCTAAATTACGTAAAGAACTAAACCTTAAACCAGACAGTCCTTTAGTTATCGTGGTAGAGAACAACAAACTGATCATTCAAGATAGACAGGCATTAGAGCAAGAAATGAATACTTTTTTTAAGGCACAAAAAGAAAGATTAGGCTTAACCGACTCTAATGAAGTAGATCGTTTTATTGCTGAACGCAGATTAGCAGCAAGCAAAGAGTGATTCTAGACACCAGTGCCTTACTTGCCCTGATCTTTCAAGAGACGGGTAAAGCCATAGTTCAAGCGGCTCTGCCAAACAGCTTAATCAACACGGTTACCTACGCTGAGCTATGCTATAAGCTCGGGCAAAAAAAATTGGATGTTCGAAAAAACATGAATTATTTGGAAGCGGCAGGATTAAAGATTCTTGGGTTTAGCAGGCAAGAAGCAGAGCTCTCAGCTCATTTGCAACCCTACACTCAGCCCCTCGGTTTATCTCTGGGGGATAGGACATGCTTAGCTAGCAGCATACATTTGGGTTTGCCTTGCTTAACAGCCGATAAAGTTTGGTTAGACTTGAGCTTTGAAGGTTTGGAAGTTAAGTGTATACGGTGAGTTATACCAAGCTGAAAGGGTGTTAAA
>JAHEBB010000586.1 GCA_024642575.1 Trueperaceae bacterium
GCTCCTCAATCTCGAGCTGTAAATCTTTGGTTCGCTGCTGCACCCTGCTTTCTAAATCCCTATTTAAATGCTCGAGGTTGGCTTGGGCTATTTTACGCTCCTTAACCTCACTACTCAAGGTTTCATTTTGTGCTTCGAGAATAGCTCTTAAGCCCCGCAATTCAAGGTGTGTTGCCACTCTTGCCATGACCTCTTCAATTTGAAAAGGCTTGGTCACATAGTCCACGCCACCCACTTCAAAGGCCTTGACCTTATTAAAGGTTTCTCCTAAGGCACTTACAAAAATAATAGGAATCTCTGAGGTTAGGGGGTCTTTTTTGAGCGCTTGACAAACCTCAAAACCGTTCATCTCAGGCATATTTATGTCAAGCAAAATGAGATCGGGCGGGTCTGCCTGCGCTGCCGCCAGCGCCAAACGACCACTTGGTGCAGGTCTCACTCTATACCCCTGTTTACTAAGAACTTTTGACAAAAGGCGCAAATTGTCATGCGTATCATCAACGATTAAAATATCAAACACGCGTTGTTCTGTATCTAAAATCATGGTACCTCCTCGTAACTTAGTAATGCACTTAGGTCATCAAAAGCAAATTGTTTAACCAGGTAATCAAGGTGTTGGGCGAGTAGAGGCTCGAGCGTCTCTATCTCTCGAATCGCCTTATCAATAGCTATCAGGTCAAGTCTATGAATAGATTGTGACAAATATGAGCGAGAGGACTCTGAGAGGTTTTTCACAGCTTCCAAGAGCTCATCAGGCTGTATAAGCTGCTCTGACTCATTAGCTTTTGAGTCCTGCTTTGAAAACATTTCAACAAGGTCATCAAGCTTGCTGCGATCAAAAACTGCCTTATACCCCGCAGCCAAAAGTGGCTGTGCATCCCTTTGGGCATTTTGACTTAGGGCAATAGCAATAGGCAGGTCTTCGGCTGCAATGCCCTGAAAAAGCACATAAGGATCTATTTTCTCAAGCTGCAAATCAAGAACCAGTACTTCAAAATGGCTTGCCCGAAGCGGTACAAAGGTTTCCAGGCTATCTCCTTCTAAAATATCAAAGGTTTCGTTTAGCAAGGATTTTAAGCTTGACCTAATATCTTTAGCGGCAATAAGCAACAAACGTCGGGAAAAATCAGTTTGCGTATTTAGGTTTTCCAGGGTCAAAGGCGACTCTTCTGCTAATACCAGGGGAACTTTTACAGCAAAACAACTTCCTTTGTGGCGTTGGCTTTTGGCCTTTATGGTTCCTGACATCATAGCCACAAATTTCTGGCTAATCGATAAGCCTAGACCTGTCCCTTGTTGGGCATTTTTCCCTGACTCCGTTTGCGAAAATGCCTCAAACAAGAGAGGCATTTCCTCAACGGCAATCCCCTGACCCGTATCTTGAACTTCAAAACTCAGGCTTTCGGCTTGATCTTCTAAGCGCACTCTGAGTTCAATAAAGCCTTGTTCGGTAAATTTCACTGCATTGGAGAGTAAGTTGAGTAAGACCTGTCTTAGTTTTCGCTCATCGAGTAAAGCATGGCTAGGTACCTGATCTTCGATATTAATGCGGAACTCGAGCCCTTTTTGCTCTACCGTAAGACGAAACATTTCATTTAAAGAAGCAATCAATTTGCGAATATCGACAACCGTCATTTCCAGCTGCGTTTTGCCTGCCTCGAGCCTGGCAAACTCGAGCACGTCATTAATCAGATCTAGCAGATGCACACCGTTTCGGTGAATGATATTCAAGAGTTCTTGCTGATCTTGAGCGTAGTCATATTCTTTACGTAACACCTGGGTAAACCCGATAATGGCATTGAGCGGCGTTCTGAGTTCGTGACTCATCCCCGCCAAAAATTCACTTTTAGCCTGGCTTGCCGTCTCGGCTTTGTTCTTGGCTTCTTCAAGTTCAAAGGTTCTTTCAGCAACCCGAATAGCTAAAGTTGCACGCTGGCTCTCAAGGGCTTTCTCTAAGGCTTTGCGCTCAGAAATATCAACCACTTGCGAAACCTCTTTAAGATCTCCTTCTTGGCCCTCAAAGGTAATACTGGAAATAGAGGTTAAGTAATGACCTTTTTTATGCTTGTAGCGCTGCTCAATATTAAGAATATCCCCTGGACGATGGGCTAATTTTAGAACCTTTTCATGGTTGATTTCAAAATCTTCAGGGTGAATAATCTCAGGTATACGTTTACCAACAAGTTCTTCCAGCGTATAACCCAGCATATCTGCCAAAGCCTTATTGGTCTGCACAATAGTAAGCTGATTATCGACAATTTTTGCCCCAATAGGCGCATGGTCAAACAAGAAGCGAAATCTCTGCTCACTCTGTAATAACTGCGATTCAGCCTGTTTGCGCTCACTAATATCAATAATGCCTGCACGCACAAGGGTTTTGCTCGAGTGGGGCAACTTAACAAGCCTAACTTCTGTTGGAAATACCAAACCCGAAGCGTCTTTATGGAGCCATTCAAAGGTCGGTGTCTCACCTGCCAAAGCTCTGGCAACCATCCCTCTATTTTCACTAGAAGCTACGCCATCTGGCTGATACGCTGGGGAAAGACTGGTAACTGTATGCTCTAACAGATCCTCTTTCGCAAGTTCAAATAGCGTCTCTGCTTGAGCATTTGCATCAAATAGCTTGCCAGTCTCAATATCCATAATTAGAATGGCTTCTGGGGCATTTTCAAACAAAGTTCTAAATTGGGCTTCGCTCTCTAGTAATTTGGCCTGTGCTTGTTTTTGACCCAGATGGCGGGCAATCGTTGTACCAAAGAGATCAAGGAGTTCGGCTTCATAGGGTTTAAGCGAACGCTGTTGCACAAGATTGTCTGCTGCTAGCCAGGCAATAATCCGAGACCCATCTCGAATCGGATTAAAACTTTGCCAGCCTTTACCGACTGCCCTGTCATAATCCATCAGCTCAGCTTCTAAAATTTGTACGGGTAAACCAGCATTTTCTTCTACTTTTTGCCAATTTTTATGTGCCGAAAAGGGGAAAATTAAACTTGCTTCAGAGCGAAGTTTGCCATCTTCCCCTATGCCATAAGTGCCGTGTAAGTGCTTGGAATCATCGCTGACAAGAAAAATAGCCAGGCGATCAAAATCCAGATAGTCTTTGCCTAGCTGAACGCTTTGCTTTAAAACTCCGTCCAGATTACTTTGTTTAGATAACTCTAAGCCAATAGCATGAAGCGCCTTGAGTTTATCTTTAAATTCCTGAGCATCTTGCCGCTCGAGCCTAAGGCCTTGCTCGAGCCT